>JAABTR010000103.1 GCA_011389755.1 Deltaproteobacteria bacterium
GTGGAGAGCTTGGCCGCGACGCGCTTGGTCTTGCCCTGAGAGATGGTCACCATGCGCATGGTTTTCTTTTTGTCGACCTCGAGGACCAGCTCGTGCAGCCCGGGGCTGAGCTTGATTCTGAGTGGAGCGGTGCCGCGAGGTCTGCCGTCGACAAAAATTTTGACGAGCCCGCGGTCGCCCGAGGGGACCGTTATGGCCAAGACGCCCGAGTTCTTCGAAGAGGTGTTTTCGACCTCGCGACTTTTTCGCGGTCTGTGAGCGGTTCTGTCCCTCGATGAGCCGCGCTCGCGGCTTTTTGAGGTCTTGGTTTGGCTGTTGACCCCGCGCGAAGGATTTTCGTCCTGGGCATCCACCTTCGTTTCGGGCTCTTTTTTTGGAGCCTGTTCGAGCTCCTCCGCGCTCGCAGCCGCCGGCGCGATTGGGGCATTTAGTCCTTCGATTTCGCTGCCTTCAGCTCTTGGCGACACGGCGGTGTCCACGGCTGCCTCCACCGTGTCTGCCGGGGAAATCACCGGGGCGACCGCGGGCGCGGCGCGGTCTTGTGCTTCGGCGATTGGGGCAGGGGTCTGCTCGGGGGCCTCCACAGTGGCCCGCGAGAGATCGAGGTACAGATAGGTCATGACGGCCAGGGCCACGAGGAGCACCAAGGCGGCGGCGGGCCAAAGACCCCTGCTCGCCGATCCTTGCGGGGACGAAGGAGGCGAAAAAGCGGCCCCGCTGTGGTCTTGTCGAGATCCGCCCAGATCCGGGGTCGAGGGCTCGTGAGGGTCGCTGCCGGAGATCTTCTCGCTAACGCTCCGCGTCTGCTCAGGGGCGAACGCGCTTTCAAACTCGGCGGCAAGGGCCTGGACGTCGGCGTCGGCGGTCGACACAGCGCCTCCAGCCAAAGGAGGATCGCTCGTGGAGCTCATGATGCCCGCGACGGCGCCCATGCGGATGAGATCGACCAGGAGCCGTTCGAGGAGCTCGGGGGAGACCTGACCCGAGACGATGAGGGTTCGAGGCAGGTCTCCCCGAACGAGCTTATCGAGGGCCCCTTTGACTTTCGGTGGAGCGATGGATTTGTAGTTCTCGAGCGCGCGGGCGTTGAAGTCGATGCCCTTGATGCCCACCAAGGCGCCGTCGGCGACCTGCGCGGTGAGCATGTCGAGTCGCTCTGTGGCCGTCCCCACCGCGTTCCAGGTGCCTTCGGGGAACTGATTCGGGGGATCCTCGGCGAAATCCTCCACGGAAAACCTCCCGCTGCTCACACCGAGAAACCGCTCCAAGGCCGGCATGCCCTCCGCGGTCGAGCCGTCGGTCTCGGTTCGGCTGACTGCCCGGAGCTCTCCGCCCGTGATGGCGAGCTCGAAAAAGCTCCAGTTCTCCCGCAGGGTCAGACGGCAGGTGGGGCGCCTCTGCATCGCCGCCGATAAAAGGGGCAAGACCCCCAGCCGCTCGATGCGCCCGGTGACGACCTCGGTGCTCTCGAGTCTCTTCTCCAGGGTGAGCCGCGGTTTTAGGACGCGGGCGACGCGCCGCAGGATTTGCCGGCCGTCGACCTCCTTGAGCATGTAGTCATCGGCGCCGGCGTGCAGCTCCCGGACCCGCTGCAGGAAGTCTTCCTTCCACGACAAAAGGATGATGGGGATGTGCTTGGACGCGTAGTCTCGCCGCAGGCGGTTGCACAGCTCCCACCCGTCCAGCTCGGGCATGAGGATGTCGGTCAAGACCACGTCCGGCGGATTCTCGCCGATGGCGACGAGGGCGGATTTGCCGTCCGGGAACGTCCTGACCGACATGCGCGCCTCTTCGAGCACCTGTTGGAAGACGCGCCGGACCTCTGGATCGTCGTCGGCCACCACCACGGACAGGTCGGCCAGCCGGGCCAGGTCCTCTTCATCGACAGCTTCCAGGGGGGCGCTCTGTTCCCGCGAGGGCACGCGCTCCAAATCGGCCTCGAGGAGACCCGCCCGAGGGCGCGCCTTTGGCTGAAAGTGCACCCGCCCTTTCGATCCTCGATGGGCGAAACGGCGCAGCTGCTCGACCAGCTGCCAAATGGAAGCCACGACGAAAGCTTCTCCGGGCATGTCGAACGGTTCTTCGGTGTGGTCTCCGGTCGCGGCGTCGATGAGCCCGGCGCGGACTTCGCGGGCGACGAACTCGCTCAGCTCGTGGAGCGTGACGTTGGACAAGGGGCCGCCGTGTTCTGACCGCGCCCCCGCCGCGCCGGTCGTGAGGGCCCGGGCTTTGGACACCAAGGCGGCGGGATCCAGAGGCTTGGGCAGCCCGTCGTGTTCGGTCTTTCCCAGCGGCAGGCCGATGCGCAGGAGCGGGATTGAGTCGGTGAGCGGATCCCGCCGAAGCCGCTCGGCCAGGGTTGCCCCCCCCGGTTCGGGGTCATCGAGATCGAGGACCAAGAGGTCTGGAGATGTGTCTTGAATGACGCGGAGACACGCGGCACCCGAGGCGATCTCGCTCACCTGGAAACCGGCGCTGCGCAGGGCGAACAGGCTCTGCTTTCGAAGCGCGGGATCGCGGATCACGATCCCCGCGGAGACCACGACGTCACCGCGACCGTGGGACGCAAACGCGGCGTCCTCCTCGGTCGAGACGAAGCCGCGGTTTTCTTCTCCCGGGCCGTTCATTGGAACGTCGCTCCTCTCGGCGCGTTCTATCGCCTCGAGCGCCTCGCGCTGCTCCTCCCTCGTCAGCTGGGCCAGCTCTTCGATGCGGATCTTGAGGTAGTCGAAGTCCTCGCTCGATGGGGGTGTGGGCGCTCTGCGAATCGCTTCCAGGCGGGTGAGCACCTGCTTTGACCAGCCGGCGACCGAGAGAATTCCGTAGCTCTTTTCAGCGACGAGCAGCCCCCGGGCGATGCGCTCCATCCCGTCGGTGGGCCACTGGCCGTCGATCTTTTCGCCTAGGCGCGTGGCCCGTTCGAGGCGCTCGAGCTCGCGCTTGAAACCGTCTTTTTTTTCCTCGAAGGTCCTTAGAAAACCGAGTCTCCTGCGGATTGCGTGAACGGTGGGTTTGTTCGCGGACGTCATGTCATCCTCGTCGCGGTCGGAGGTTCGGCTTCATTGTGTATGATTTAGGGGGCGGGGGGCAAGGCGCTCTTTTTGCTCAGACGCAGTCTCTGAAGTCACTCCACCGAGAACATCTCGGTCTTGAGGATCGTGGCCTCGCTGGGGGCGTCGGCGTTGGTGCTCTTCTCAGCGGTGATGAGCAGCCGCAGCTTGTCGAATTTGGTGGCCGCCCACAGCCTGCCGGAGCGGTCGTCCTCGAGCCTGAGCTTGCCGAGGTTGGCGTAAGAGCCGGTCTCGTCCTCAGCCCACAACACGTAGTACTTCGTGTCTTGGGCGACCTCGTGGGGCGCTTTGAGGTCGCTGATTTTTATCTCGGCGGCCGTCGTCCCCAGATTGTCCTTGGTGATGGTCGCGGTACCAGAGGCTTGGGTTTCGACTTGAGCCTTTTCGAAGTCCACTTTTTGTCCTGCGGTGCACGCGCTGAGCGCAAAAGCGAACACGAAAAAGGCCATCGTTAGAAATCCCCATCTCATTATGGCTTGAAATTTGCCAGACATTCCGTTCTCCTTCTCCTTCAGTTTTTGTTAACTCCCGCCATAATATTGTCGTGACATCGGAAGTGCAACTGTTCTTTACGAGAATATTTTTTCGTACTCACGGATAGCCGAGAGTATCGTGTCGCGAGAAGGTGCAAAAGAAGTTGCGACGTCGCCGCGAGAGACTCGCCGAAGTGAAGACGCCTGGCCTTTTAGACGCTCCGGATAGATAATAACGATGAGATGACTTTCGAACCGTCACAACCGTTGAGAGCGCATGGTTATAAATACTCATAGAGGGCGCTGGCGCCGGTATTGGTTCGTGCTGCCGACGGCTGCGTTCGTCGGTTTCGCAGCCTGGGCTCTGTTCTTTGTCCGTCAAGACACGCGCGCCCAAGTGATCCCCCTTGGCACTGGAGGCGTGGCCGAGCCGCCGGGCGATTCCTCACACGAGAGCGTCCGCGACGCGGGCGCGGGACCGGACGTGGAGATGCCCGTTTATCCCCCTGCGCGCGTGCGCAAATCAAAAAACAAGCGAGGTGGACCTTTGGGACCGCGCTTCAAGATGAGAGCGCGGCGCGAGAACACGCTCTCGGACGATGCCCCGGAGTCGGAGCTCAAGATCCCTTGCATTTTCAGGGACGACTGCGACGGCACTGACCCGGACTCACGCAGTCGGCAAGGCGTGTGGGAAGAGCACGGGCTGAAGATCCCAAGCGTCTTCGAGCCGCGGTGATTTTTTTGCAAAGCGGTGATGTCCCGTGTCCCAGTAGACTTGGCTCGCCTCTTCTGGTAGACACCACGTCTTGGGTTTCTCGTTCGATCCCGGCGGCTTGCACCACGGGTTTGAGAAGCGGGCCCCAAGAAAAAAAAGAGCGGCGCACTTGTGATAGGACTGAAGACAAGACCGATGAAAAAATCGATCCGCACCACCTTTTTCTTTTTCGTTGTGTTCGCCTTGCACGCGGCGGTCTCGGCGATTCCGTGTCACGCACAGGAGCCGGAGCCGGAGCAGGAGCCGGAGCCCGTGCAGGGGCCGGACTGGCTCATCGTTTTGACGCCCACGGGGGGCTGGCTCAACAACGAGACCACCTTTCGCTTCAAGGTGCCTCAAGGCGCTTCGGGCGAAATCGAGTACGAAGAGCACGACGCCACCTTGGCCGACGACGGCTGGGGCGGCGGTTTCACCATGATGGGGTTTTATAAATGGGTGGCGCTCACCAACGTGTTTTTCGTTTTTCCCGAGGTCAATCAGAGCGCGCTGATAGGTAATATCACTTACTTGTCTTTGACCATCCCGACGCCCTGGTTCGTCGAGCCCTACCTGGGCACCGGCTTCGTGGTGGTCAGCACCGACACCGACTACAAATCTTTCAAGTACACGTTGAGACAGGACTACAGCGGCCGGGATGCGGTGGGATACGCCGATTTTACGGCCATTTCGGTGGACAACCGGGTCATCGCGCCGTTTCCGAAGGTGGGCCTCAAGCTGAAGATCCCGGTGCAGCACTGGTATGTGACACCTTTTTACTCATACATGTACGAATTCGTCACCACCCACGCCCGCTCGCCCGGAGGAGACGTTCGGGTGTACTTCGAGGGGGACAAAGAAGCTGGTCAGACTCCCCAGCTCGAGGTCGAGGTCCCTTCTTTCGATACGGTGCTGAACAAGGAGTACGGGTCGCATCTTCTCGGCGCCGACTTCTTTGTCGACTTTCACTACTTTTTGCAGATGCGCGGCAAGGTCTACTACAACACCAACTACGATCTTTGGACGGTGCGTCTCATCGGCTCGATGATGCTCAATGAGTGGTTTGGGATCTCGGCGTACTTCGAGTATTCCCAAAAGATCACCGTGACCAACACGTACTTCCTCGTCGGCCCCGCGTTCGTGATATCCCCGCCGGGGTACTTCGAAGAAATGAAGAAGAAAAGGAAGGCAAAAAAATGAGAGCTTCGAGTCGACTCGCGACCGGTCTGTGGCTTGTCTTCGCCGCGGCGACGGCGCCTTTGGGATGCACAGGCGATGACGGCGGCCAAAGCGGCACAGAAGAGGCGGTCTTGCAGATCCGCGGCACCTGGTCCGACCCGACCGTGGATAGCGCACCGGTGCGGACGTCGGTGTTCGAGTGTCCCTTCAAGATGCCTCCGGACGAGTACGATGACGCGGGGACTTTCGCGAACACAGAAGTCGAGGCCGAGCTCGAGCTGGAGCCGGGAACCTGGTGTGTGCTCAGCTTCATCGATGTCGACACCACCGACGGAGGCCTCAAGTACGTGGAAGGGCTCGACGCCGTGGCCTATCCGCCCGAGGGCGAGAGGGGTCACCGGGTCGAGCTGGTCGCCGGCGAGACGACCGAGCTCGATCTCGTCTACGAAGTTCGGCAGACAGGCGAGTAGGCGCTCCGACCTCCCTTTTCGCCGACTTTTTCCATCAGACTCCATCGCCCTGACATTTGTCATTCCCCGCGCGGCGGGGGTGGGGCACCATGAGCGCAAAGGTATTCGCGAAACCGCACCAATACAATTCGGCCGGTGATCCATCCATGGTGAGGTTGTCCGTGCTCAAAGGACGAGTTGCGCTCGATGGTGGCGCATCAAGTGCCGGCCCTGCAGCTACGAGGTGAGTCGTGTTGAACTTCGAACTCAGCGAAGAACAAAGAATTTTAAGGCAGACCATCCGCGATTTCGCGGAGAACGAGATCGCCCCCAAAGCGGTGGAGCTCGACGAAAAAGAGCAATTTTCGGTCGAATTGACCGAGAAGATGGCCGAGCTGGGGCTCTTCGGTATGTTCGTCTCCGAGGAGTACGGCGGAACCGATATGGGTTACGTCGCGTACATCATCGCTGTCGAAGAGCTCGCCCGGGTGGACGGCTCTCACGCGGCGACGGTGGCGGCGGGCAACTCCTTGGGGATAGGTCCCATCTACTACTTCGGCAGCGAGAGCCAGAAGAGACACTACCTGCCTGCGCTGTGCTCGGGAGAGGGCCTGGCCGGATTCGGGCTCACCGAGCCGGACGCCGGTTCAGACGCTGGCGGCTCCAAGACCACGGCGATCTTCGAAAACGGCGAGTGGATCATCAACGGTTCGAAAATATTCATCACGAACTCGGCCAACCCCCTCAGCCTCGTGACGACGGTCCAGGCGGTCACCGGTCGGCGGCAGGACGGGCGAAAGGAGTACTCGTGTTTCTTGGTGCCAGCGGGCATCAAGGGCCTGGAGGCCAAGGAGATGCACGGCAAGCTCATGTGGCGCGCCTCCAACACCGCCGAGCTCTACTTCGACGACCTGCACCTGCCCGAAGACGCCATCTTGGGAAACCGCGGCGAGGGTTTCCGCCAGATGCTCAAAACCCTCGACGGCGGTCGTCTCTCGATTGCGGCCATGGGACTCGGCGGCGCGCAAGGCGCCTTCGAAAAAGCGCTGGTCTACTCTCAAGAGCGCAAACAGTTCGGAAAACCGATCTGTAAAAACCAGATCATCGCCTTTAAGCTCGCCGACATGGCGACCCGCATCGAGGCGGCGCGCAACTTGCTCTACAAGGCGGCCTGGCTCAGGGAGAACAAAAAGCCCTTCGAAAAAGAAGCCTCGATGGCCAAGCTCTATTGCTCAGAGGTCTTCAAGTTCGTCGCCACCGAAGCCGTTCAGATACACGGCGGCTACGGCCTGATGCGAGAGTACGACGTCGAGCGGTTCTTCCGCGACCAAAAGCTCCTCGAGATAGGAGAGGGGACCTCCGAGATCCAGCGGATGGTGATCTCTCGCTACATCGGCTGCTAAAATCTTTTTTCCTCGCAGCCGCGGCATCTAACGAGCGCTTTGCTCGCGGGCAAATACCGCTACAATGGCCCCATGTCATTTTTCTATCAAAGCGCCGAGACGGACGACCGGGTCTTCAGCGTCGCGCAGATCAATCGTCAGGTTAAGGAGCTGCTCGAAGAGGGGGTGGGCGCCGTGTGGATCGAGGCGGAGGTCAGCGAGCTGACCTCCGCCCGCTCGGGCCACATCTACTTCACCCTGGCAGATGAGCGTGGAGATGCGCAGCTCAGGGCGGTCATGTGGCGCGGCTATGCCCAGCGCTTTGGCAACCGGTTGCAAAGAGGCGCCGCCCTGCGCTGCCACGGTCGCCTGACTCTTTACGAGGCTCGGGGCACCTACCAGTTCGTCGTCGACCGGGTGGAAGAGGCCGGCGACGGACTGCGGGCACGGCGACTCGAGGAGCTGAAACAGAAGCTCCTGGCCGAGGGGCTCTTCGACGCCCAGAGGAAGCGCCCCTTGCCGGCTTACCCGATCTGCGTGGGTGTCGTCACCTCGCGAAGCGGCGCCGCGATTCGGGACATCGCCAAGGTGGCGCGGCGCAGGTTTCCCGTCCGCATCCTGCTCGCCCACGCAGCCGTCCAAGGGGCGAGCGCGCCCAAGGAGATCGCCGAGGCCTTGGACCGGCTGGCCCAGCGCGGTGAGCCGGATGTGGTCATCGTGGGGCGCGGCGGTGGGTCTGCCGAGGATCTCGACGCCTTCAACACCGAGGAGGTGGTTCGGGCCATCGCGCGCCACCCGCGCCCCGTCGTCAGCGCAGTGGGGCACGAGGTCGACGTGACCCTGGCGGACCTGGCGGCCGACCGCAGAGCGGCGACCCCGTCGGAAGCGGCGGAGCTGGTGGTGGCCGACGCCATGGAGCTGCGCGCTGAGCTCGAAGCCTCAAAAAGAGGCTGCGCCCGGGCGTTGGCGGCGCAGACGGCAGAGCAGCGGCGCAGGCTGGATGAGGCGTCCTCCCGGGTCCGCGCGCGAGACCCGCGCTTGCAGCTTCGAAACAGCGCGCTTTTTCTGGCCAGAGCGAGGCAGTCTCTGGGGGGCTGGCCCGAGCTGTGGCTGCTGCGCAACAGGGAGCGCCTCCGAGCGCTCGACGAGAGGCTCTTTGCGTGGACCCAGAGGCTGGATCGGGATCGGGCGCGGCTCGAGACCCTCGCCCAGGGGCTCTCGAGGTGGCCCGGACCCGCGATGCGGGAAGGACGGGCCCGGCTCGGGACCCACGCCGCGAGCTTGGAGGCCCTCAGCCCGCTGGCGAGCCTGTCTCGCGGCTACGCGGTGGTGCGCCGCGCGAGCGACGGCGCCGTCGTGCGCGACGGGGCCCAGGTGGAGGTCGGCCAGGACGTGGACGTCACGTTGGCCCGGGGGGCGTTGCAGTGCCGGGTTCTCCGCCAAAGATAAGCGGCGCTTTGGCTGCGGTGCCAAGCCCAAAGCCCCGCCGGGGTTTGTGGTAGTTCGGGCAAAGAGCTATTATCTCCCGCCGCGGTCGCCAGGAGGTTTTGCGAAACATGCTGTCTCGAGAAGAAATACTAAGGCTCGATAAGAAGTACATCTGGCATCCCTACACGCCGATGAAGCGCTACATCCAAGAGGTCGATCCTATCGTTGCCCAAAGGGCCGAGGGCCTCTACATCTACGATGTCGACGGGACCAGGTACTTCGACGCCAACGGTTCGTGGTGGGTGAACATCTTAGGCCATAATCATCCCCGGTTGATGGAGGCTCTGCGCCGCCAGAGCGAAGAGCTGGCCCACTGCAGCTTGGCCAACGTGACCCACGAACCCGCGGCTGTCTTGGCTGAGCAGCTCGTGAAGAGATGCGGTCCGGGGTTCGCGAGGGTCTTCTACTCGGATGACGGCTCCACCGCCGTGGAGGTCGCCTTGCGAATGGCCTACCAGTACTGGCAGCTGCGCGGGCGTCCGGAGAAGAACCGCTTCGTCGCCCTGAGCGGCGCCTTTCACGGTGAGACGTTGGGGGCGGCGTCGGTCTCGGCGACCCAGGTCTTCCACAAGGTCCTCGGTCCGCTCCTCTTCGACTGTATCCGGTTGCCGTCCCCGGCCGAGCCCTGTGGAGAAAAGGCCTGTGGGCAGTGGTACGAGCAGGCCTTTGCCGCGGCCGAGCAGGTGCTTGTGGAGCGAGGGGGTGAAGTGGCCGGCGTCATCTTGGAGCCTCTCGTCCAAGGGGCGGCGGGTATGCTCATGCATCCGCCTGAGTACCTGGCGAAAATGCGACGCCTGTGCGACGAGATCGACGCGCTCTTTATCGCGGACGAGGTCTTCGTGGGCTACGGGCGGACGGGCCGGTTCTTAGCGCACTCCCACGCCGGCGTTTCGGCCGATATCGTCTGTCTGGCCAAGGGGTTCTCCGGCGGGGTGATGCCCATGGCGGCCACCGTGACCTCAAAGCGCGTGTTCGAGGCGTTCTTGGGGGGAGCGTCCGAGACGCTCTGGTACGGCCACTCCTTCACCGGAAACCCCCTCGGTGCGTCTGTGGCGCTGGAGGTGCTGCGGATCTTCGAGGAGGAAGACCTCATAGAAAACATGGGGGGCGCCGTCGCGGCGCTGGGCAGGGGGCTGGAGAAATTGGGGCGCCATCCTTGGGTGCACAATCCTCGGCACCACGGGCTCATCGGGGCGTTCAACCTGGCACCTCCGGGCGGCAGCGGCGCCGGCGCGGACTACCTCAGCGACGCAGGCTGGCGGCTTTGTGCCGAACTCAAACGCCGGGGCGTCTTTGCGAGGCCCCTGGGCAACGTCATGTATTTCGTGTTGCCGATAAATGTGCGAATCCCCGAGATCGATGAGCTGGTAGGCCTGTGCGCGCAGTCTCTGGAGGCGGCCTTCGGCGAGGCCTGAATGGCGCCCCGGCGGAGCCTTTGATGCTCAGATTGACGGACCGAGAAAAGCTCTCTATAGTGACCTCGCTGTGAGCTTGAAGATTACAAAGGATTGCATCAACTGCGGAGCATGCGAAGAGTGCTGCCCCACCGGTGCCATCTGCGAGGATCCCGAGCTGAACGCGCGGGTCATCGATCCCAAGCGCTGCACAGAGTGTGTGGGCTTTTACGAGCGCACCATGTGCCAGGTCGAGTGCCCGGTGGAGTGCTGCCTGCCCGATCCGGAACAACGTGAGAGCCAGGCCGAGCTGCTCGCAAAGGCCAAGGAGCTCTACCCCGACTACGAGTTTCCCTCGCCGCCCCCATCGCATATCAATTAGTCAGCTTCAGGCGACAACAAAAAGCCGGTTGCGGCGGCGATGCATATCGGCTTGCGATTGTCCGGCGTTCCAGGCGCCGGATCGGCGTCACAACGCCGCCCTACGCCCTCGAATCCCCGAAATGATTGAGCAGATAGCGTAGGCACAAAGCTTGCTGAGGCTTCGCACCATGTGTGAACCGGTATGGAATCAGGGGCCGCGGGAGAAGCTGGCCCAGTGCGAACCGAGCCAGCTCAGCAGCGCCGAGCTGGTGGCGCTGCTCCTCGGGACCGGAACGCACAAGCGAGGGGTTTTGGAGCTCTCGCGCGGTCTGCTCGAGGCGGTGGGGGGGCCCGCGGGGCTGCTCGGAAGATCGATGAGCGGGCTCGGAGGCATCGACGGGGTGGGGCGAGCCAAGGCAGCCCGCCTGCTCGCCGGGATCGAGCTCGGAGTGAGGGCCTACGCCCAGCTCGAGGAGAGCCGCCCGCGGCTGTCACGTCCCCAGGACGTCTTCGACGCCTATCGGTTGCGCTTGGCCCCCCTGCGGCAAGAGATCATCGTCGTCGCCGGGCTGAGCAGCCGCAATGAGGTCATCAGGGATCATGTCGTCGCCAAGGGAGCGCTGTCTGGTTGCTGCGTCGAGCCCCGGGAAATCTTTAGGCCCCTGGTGGAGAGCGCGGCGCGCCGAGCCCTGGTCATCCACAACCATCCCTCGGGAGATCCCACGCCCAGCGCGGAGGACATCGCATTGACGAAGCGGCTGAGCGAGGCCGGGGACCTTTTGGGAATCC
>JAABTR010000605.1 GCA_011389755.1 Deltaproteobacteria bacterium
GTCATGGGTACAAGGAGCCATCCCTCTTCGTGGGGGAGCTGGTCCACCGGATGATTGCTTTCCTGGCCGAGGCTTCACCGCCGACATAGTGTGACCCCCCTCACGCCGGTGTAGATCGCCCCCCCTTGAGCTCTGAGCCTCGCCAACGCCGAGCGTCGGTCTCGAATTCGTCATTGCAGAGCAGCAGGTCGCACCGTGTACGGCGATGGATTGCCGCAAGAAGCGATGCTCGATCTGCGGGTGCTGGTTCTATCCAAACGCGCGGACACGTCACAGCCAGAAGACCTGCGGGAAGGCCGAGTGCCGGGCGGCGCAGAAGCAGCGGACGCAGTCCAAGTGGAGCCGTCGAAACCCGACCTACTGGCGCGCCCGGCGGCTCGCCGAGAAGGCCGACGCTGCCGCGGAGTCGAGCTCAGGCGAGGTCGTCGTGCGTCCTCCTCCCGCGGAGATGGCCCGAGTTCCTTGGGAGGTCGTGCAAGAGGCGTTCGGGAGTCAACGCACGGTGATCCTTTCCTTTTTGGTCCGAGTTGCCTGCCAGGGTGTGCAAGAGGCGATAGGCAGCAAACCACAAGAAATCACGTCGGAATTCGGTCGACTTGCCGGGGTAGGTGCGCAAGAGGCGATAGCTTCCGGCTCCCGGCCCCCTGACGCTCATCGGGACCCGCTGGCCGAGACGTGAGTCCTCGCTCTCGGCTCGACGGTGAGCGGAGAGCGAAGAGATGGAGCTGCGCCGAGTCGATCCCGAGAAGCTGGACCTGTCGCTGGGTCGCTTGCGTCAGGTGCCCGAGCCGGCGGTGCGGTCGATGACGGCCTCGCTGGGGCGGTCGGGGCAGCTCAGCCCTCTGGTCGCGGCGGCCGTCGGCGACGCGCTGGTCCTGGTCGACGGCTTCGTCCGTCAGGCTGCGGCCCGCCGGCTGGGGCTGTCGTCGGTCTTCGTGGAGGTCGTCGAGCTGAGCGAGACCCAGATGAAGGCCCAGCTCTACCTTCTCAACCGCGAGCGGGGCCTGCTGCTGGTCGAGGAGTGCCGGCTGGTCCGTGAGCTCCACGACACCGACGGTCTGACCCAGGTCCAGATCGCCGACCTGCTCGAGCGGCACAAGAGCTGGGTCTGTCGGCGGCTCTCGCTCGAGCGCGCCCTGAGCCCGCACCTGCTCGAGGAGATGGCTCTGGGGCTGTGGGGTGCCGGGGTCTTGCGAAGACTGGCGCTGTTGCCCGCGCGCAACCAGGACGAGCTCGCGGCCGTGGCCCGACGGGAGCGGCTGAGCTCCGCCGACACGGGCGAGCTGATCGACCTGTGGCGGCGCGCGACCGACCCCGAAGCTCGCGCCTACCTGCTCGAGCACCCCACAGACGCGCTGCGCCGTGCCCGCGGTCGGCAGGGAGAGGCCGAAGACCCGAGGCTGAGCGCCCCGGCCCGGGCGCTCCTCGGCGCGGTGGTCGCCCTGTCGGTGGCGGGTCTGCGGCTCGAGCAGGCCATCGAGGGAGCGGTCGGCCGCGAGTCGGCCGAGGGGCTCGCCCTGGTGGTCGCTCGGCAGCGGGAGGCCGCCGAGCACAGCCGTCGCGCCGTCGAGGGCCTCGAGGGATGGATTCAAAGCCAAGGAGGAGGCTGATGTACAGGAGACGACGAGACATCGACGCGCGCAAGGTCCAAGAGACCTACGCCAAGTACGGGAGCATCCGAAGGACCGCGAGGGAGCTCAAGATGCGCCGCAAGCGGGTCCGCCGCATCGTCCGGGGCGAGGCACCGCGGCCGCCTTCGAGCCGCCCGCCGCGGCCGAGCAAGCTCGACCCCTACCGGCACGTCATCAAGCGGCTGGTGCTCGAGGACGAGCTGACGGCCATCTTGATCCTCGAGGAGATCCGCGCCCTGGGCTACCAGGGCGGCTACTCCATCCTCAAGGACTACGTCCGGACCATCCGCCCGGCCCCGAGGGCCAAGGTCACCACCGTGCTCGAGCACCCGCCCGGGGCGGAGGGACAGGTCGACTGGTCGCCCTACACGGTGCGCCTCGGCGGCGAGCAGAGGATCGTCCACGCCTTCTCGCTCGTACTGCCCTTCTCCCGCTTCATGGTGGTGCGCTTCGCCCTCGACGAGAAGCTCGGGACGCTGCTGCGGCTCCACGACGAGGCCTTCGGCATCCTGGGCGCCATCCCCAAGGTCATGACCTACGACAACATGACCACTGTCGGGCGCCACAGCGGCAAGGACACCATCGAGCTGAGCGCCCGATTCGAGGCCTACCGCAAGGGCTGCGGCTTCGAGGTCGCCCTGATCGACCCCGGCCGGCCCAACCAGCACGCCTCTGTCGAGCGCCCCTTCCACTACGTGGAGAACAACTGCCTGCGCCGGCGCCGCTTCCGCTTCGACGACCTCGCCGCGCTCAACCGACACGCCGCCTGGTGGTGCGACGAGGTCGCCAATGTCAGGGTCCACGGCTCGACCCGCGAGCGGCCCATCGACCGCCTCGAGCGCGAGCGGCCCCTGATGCTGCCGCTGCCCTCGCTGCGCCCCGAGCCCTTCGCCGCGGTCAGCCGCAAGGTCGGCACCGACTTCTGCGTCGCCCTGGAGACGAATCGGTACAGCGTCCCGCCCGCCCACGCCGGGCGCCCGGCCACCCTCCGGGTCTACGACGAGCGACTGGAGGTCCTGGTCGATGGAAAGGTCGTCGCCGCCCACGAGCTCTGCCGGGGGCGGCACCAGCGCCTGGTGCTGCCCGAGCACGAGGAGGCTTTCAAGCGATGCGCCCCCAGCCGCCGACTCCTCGAGCAGGCCTTCCTGCGCCTCGGACCGGTCGCGGAGGACTATTTCGATGGCTTGAAGACCCAGCGCGGCCGCGGCGCCGGGTACCACCTCCAGCGCATCCTCAAGCTCGCCGACCGTCACGGTGCAGAGCTCGTCATCGGCGCCATGGCCCACGCCGCCAGATACGGCAACTACAGCGCCGACGCCGTCGCCCGCGTCATCTCGGGCCGCGAGATCGAGGACCGCACCGCACCGCAGACCGCCCCGGTGCCCACCCCGCCCGAGCGCGTCCGGCGATGGCTCGAGGGGCTCCACGTCGAGAAGGGCGACCTCGAAGACTACGACCGGCTCGTCGACCAACTCGACCAGGAGGAGGACCATGAAGAAGAGTAAGGACATCGGGCCGACGACCCTCGACGAGCTGCGGCGAAACCTCGAGCGGCTCAAGCTCTTCGCCATGCTCGAGGGCCTCGACGACGCGCTGGAGCAGGCCCAGACCCTTCAGCAAGGCTACGCCTCCTTCCTCGCCGGTCTCGTCCAGACCCAGGTCCTCGCCGTGACCGAGGCCGCCGCCGAGCGGCGCATCAAGGCCGCTAAATTCCCCGAGACCAAGACCTTCGACTCCTTCGACTGGACCTTTCAGAAGGGCCTCAACGTCCAGCTCGTCAAGGACCTGATGAACCTCGACTTCGTCCCTCAGGCTCGCCCCGTCCTCCTGCTCGGAAAGCCGGGCACTGGGAAGAGCCACATCTCGATCGCCTACGGGCACCTCGCCGCCCTGTCCGGATACACCGTCCGCTTCTTCTCGGTCTCCAAGCTCCTGGCCGAGCTCTACGCCTCCTTGGCCGACAGCTCCACCGACCGCCTCGTCGCCCGCCTGGCCCGTGTCCACCTGCTCATCCTCGACGACCTGCGCGACATCCCGGCCAAGCCCGAGCACGCCAGCCTCCTCTATGACGTCATCGACGCCCGATACCGAAAGACGGCGACGATCCTGTCGAGCAATCTCGACATCAAGCAGTGGGGCACCGCGCTGGGAAACCCGATCCTTACCGCCTCGCTCGTCGACAGGCTCATGGAGAAGGGCCACGTCATCAACATCAAGCGAGGGCGCAGCTACCGGACCCACGGCCCAGAGGCCCCGCCCGAGGACCAGCGCCCCGCCGGCCTCCCCGACGACAGGGGCGAGCCGTGATCTCTCGTGAGCCCATCGACCCGACCCGAGTCCGCCGCATCGGCGACGGCTCCTTCGCCTTCATCCCACATCGCTTCCTGCAGGGCGGCTTCCTCGCCTCCCTCGACCCCGACCAGCGCAGCCTCTACCTCTTCCTCGTCCTGGCCGCAGACCGGGTCGGCATCAGCTTCTATGGCTACGACCGCATCTGCTCGGTCCTCGAGCTGCACCTCGACGCCTACATCACCGCCCGCAACGGGCTCGTCGACATGGAGCTGATCGCCTTCGACGGCAGACGCTTCCAGGTCCTGTCGCTTCCCGAGGCTCCCAGCGCGCCTCCGGCGCCGCTGAGGTCACGACAGGACCTCGAGGAGCACGACCCCGCCACGGTCCGACATCTGCTGTGCGACGCCCTCGACGGCAGCCGATGACCGCCGCCTCGCTGACCGAGCGAGGCAGAACCAGACGAAGCAGAACAAGGACATCCAGGAAGCAGAGCCAGGGGAGACTCCCCTCTCGTCGAAAGGCCCGCGACCACACCTTCGTCCAGAGCTTCTGGTCGCCCAAGGGAGCTGTCGGCGAGACGCTGGCGATCGGCAGCACGTCCGCAGAGGTCATCGAGGCCCTTTCGGTCGATCTCGTTGCGTCTTCGGACCCGCTGGGGGAGCCCGTTGCGAAGGTCAGAGTGAGGCCTCCAACGGTTTCGGAGAATCATTGCCTTTTTCAGAACCGTAGGGATGGGTCAAACGGCGCCGGCGCTATGGGGCGTAATAGACCGGCGGTGAAGCCACAGGCGCCACAGGTGAG
>JAABTR010000606.1 GCA_011389755.1 Deltaproteobacteria bacterium
GTCCCGATTCGCATCTTCACCGAAGACGGAACTCTCTTGGCCGATTCGGTCCACCCGGTCGCCGCGTGCGAATACATGAACGCCTCTGTCCAAGGACGCCGCGAGTGCACCAAGCACAAAGAGCGCCTCAAGAAGTATCTGCCCCAAACAAAAAGTTCGGATCACTTCGCCTGCGTGTGCGGTCTCGACTACACGATCATCGCCTTGCGTTACGATGGCAAGCTGCTCGGCAAGATCACGTTCGGCCCCTACCGGCCCGACAGCGCCCAGCCCCTCCCCGCAAGCGGGGCCCTCCAGGCCCTGGAGCTCGACCTAGGCGAGCTGGAACACAAAATCCTCGCCATGCGCAAGGTGTCCCACGCCGTCATCGCGAAGATCGCCAAGGCGCTGCTGGCGGTCATAGACGTCATCTTGCTCTCCGCCCACAAGTCCCACGTCACCACCCAAGTGCACGTGGCCTCGGTCCGCGAATCGTACCGAGAGCTCGTGGCGAAGAACAAGGAGCTCGAGCAGATGCAGGAGCGCATCAAGGAATTCGAGCAGATAAAGTCCAACTTCTTGTCGACCGTCAGCCATGAGCTGCGCACCCCCTTGACGTCTATCATCGGATATTCCGAGATGCTCTGCGAAGGCATCGCCGGCGAGCTGGCCGAGGAGCAAAAGCAGTTCATCGGCACCATCAAGAACAAGGGAGAAGAGCTGCTCGGGCTCATCAGCTCGATCCTCGATTTCTCCAAGATCGAATCCGGGCGGACCGAGCTGCACGTCATGGACATCGACCCGTCGAAGCTCGTAGAAAAAGCCGTGGAGCTCTGCCTTCCCTTGGCGGAACGACGAGGCGTCAGGCTCGTCATCGATTTCGACGACGACCTGGGCGAGGTGCCCCTCGATCCCGAAAAGATTGAGACCGCCATCCGGCACCTCATCGAAAACGGCATCAAGTTCTCCCAACCCGGCGGCGTGGTCCATGTCTCAGGGCGGCGGCTGTCTCCCGAAGCCGACGGCGACGCAGACGACGGATTTGGGTTCGTGCTGATGAGCACGCCGGAGATGCTCGAGATCGCTGTGCGTGACTACGGCATCGGCATCGCACAGGCAGATCAGGGTCGCGTCTTCTCGCCGTTCGTGCAAGTCGACAACACCTCGACGCGGGAGCACGGGGGCGCCGGCCTCGGCTTGGCCCTCGTCAAGACCTTCGTGCAAAAACATGGCGGCAAGGTGGAGATGGACAGCCGCGAGGGCCATGGCAGCACCTTCGCCATGCGCATCCCCATCGTCGATCGCTAGACGAGCAGCCAGTAGGCCGACACGCCCACCGCCAGCGCGGGGAAGGCCAGGTAGGCGAGGCCTCTGGGCTTGGGGATCGGCACCCGCGTGATGAACAGCGCCGCGACGACGAGAAAGCTCCCCCGCAAGATCCCCGCGAAGACGCTCGGCTCCACGAGACGCGACAAAATGAAGACCAAGGGAAAGACCAGCGCCGCGTATGTTACCGGAAGCCCGGTGTAGAAGCTCTTGTGGCCCTGGGCACAGAGCCCCGAAACGTTGAAGTACGCCAGACGCTGCGCCGCGCATATCACGTAGAGCGCCCCGAGAGCGAAGTCTATCGCCGTCCCCGGCGCGAAAAACCAAAGAAGCGCCGCCGGCGCCACCCCGAAGCTGACCACGTCGGCCAAGGAGTCTATCTGCGCTCCGAAGGCTCGCTGCTCGCCTGGCAAAGCCAGCTTCCGAGCCACGAGCCCGTCGAAGAGATCGCACAGCCCCGCCGCCACGAGCAGCACCATCGACCACGCCATGTCTCCCCGCCAGCCGCGCCACACCGCCCCAAGCGCCGAGACGACCCCCGCGAGGGTGAGCAGCGTCGGCAGATTGATGACCGCAATGAAAGGCTTCTTCATTTCGATCCCTCTTGGTGTAGGCGGCGCTCAAACTCTATTTGACAGTCCCGCTCGATCTCCACGAGCCTTTTAAAGGCGCCGCGAAAATCGCTGGAGTCGGCCACAAAGACGCCATGGCCGTAAACGATGGCCGCGCCCGCGCGTTCGACGGCCGCCGGGAGCGTTCGGCACAGGCCGGTGGGACCGGTGCCTATCTCTCCGGGGACGATGGGGACCCCGCAGACGCTTCTGTCTCGACTGCAGGCGACATGACAGCGGTCCGCGTCCGGGCAATGGGCCCGCGTGGGGCAGTCCAAGGACAAGATGACCGAAAACCGCGGGTGCCCGTGCAAAACGGCTCGCGAGCGGCCGCCCTCCGCGATGCGGCGATGAGCCTTGAGCTCGCTCGAGGCGGTGATCCCCGCTGAGCTGGAGCCGTCGAGCGGGCAGACATCGATGTCTCCTTCGAGCGCGTCGAGGCTGCTGCCGGTCCGGCTGACGTGTATCGCCGAGCCATCGAAGTATGAGACGTTGCCGAAAAAGGAGTCCACCAGCTTTTGCTCCACCATCATTTTGCCCGCCCGGCACATGGCGTCGTGAATCTTCGCCGTTTCAAAAAACGGCCCCTTCGCGAGGCCGCCCGAGGCGCTCGGGTCGAGGGCCGCGGGCTCTCTTTCTCGACACCCCTCGACGAGTCGCAAGAGCGCTTCGTCGAGGTCGCCGTTTCCGGCGGCGAGAAGGGCGTCGCTGTGAACACCGACGAAGCTCGCGAAGCAGACAGACGAGTAAATCACGAAGGCCTGCTCCAACCCCAACATCGACACGGCCAAGATGCTGCCGTCCGCCGTGGCCGCGCACCCTGCCTGGGATAGGGCTCCCAAAAGGCGCGGGTCCTCGAGATCTGAGACAAAGGATATGCCGTGCAAAAAGGTCCGCGTTTCGCTGTCTTTAGGGGTGTATTTTTCGATTCTTGACCCGCCCAGGTGCTCCATGATTGCCCCGTAGGGCTCGGCGGGTCTGCCCCAGATGAGCGCGGCCGCCCCCAGACGCACGATCACCTCTTCGAGGAGCTCAGCCCCCCGATCCCTGCGACTCAAAACGACCTCATCGTCGCACGCTGCGATGAGCGGGGGACACCTGGGGTCGGCGAGGCCGCCCGCTTCCAGCTTGCCGCGGTACTTGGCGATCAAACGCTCCATGGCAGACCGAGCTCCTTCGACTTTTCCTGTGTGGGGCGCCCTCGTTCATCCAGGCCTCGGATGCGGTAGTACCGCTGCCGGGCTTCTTCGAGGGCCTGCCGAGGCAGCGCGGGTGCGTCGGCCCCGTGACCCTCCGAACAGGGGCTGTCGAAAAAGAGCGCCGGCAGCTGCTCCTTTGCCTCCAACCCGCCCCACCTGTTTTGCAAGATCCTCTCTCGATAGACCGCGCGCTCGCCCACTCGGCCAAGCTCCGCGGCGCTGACCTCTCGCCCGATCACTGCGCCCGCGGCGCCGGCGATCTCCGCGAGTCCGCAGGCGACCAAAAGGTGCCGGCAGACCCCCAAGGAGTCCGCGGCGGCCACCCGATCCTCTCCGAGCTTTATCGCCCGCGCCTTGCCCGCCAGGTCGAAACGATCCGTCGCGACCGGCTTGCGCAAGAGCTCGTGGTTCAAGACCATGGCTCTGCCATGCCGAGCGCCTCCCGTGGACACCATGTACGAAAGCGCGAGCCCCCAAGCGCCGCGGGGATCGAAGGGGGGGATCTCCAGGCCCTTGACGTGAAGAGCGCTTTGGGGTCGACCTTGATGCCGCGCGAGCGCTGCCGCGCCCTCCTTGGACTGTGCCGCGCTCGGATCGCCCCGCCTCAATCGGTCGATCCACTCCAGCCGCTCGGTCATCGTCGAAGCGCGATCTTCGAGATCCTCCATGAGGCAGCGCGTCACCGCGCAGGAGACCGGATCGAGCCCGGCTCTGCGCATCGCGTCAAACGCTTCGAGCGCCATGCCCAGGTCCGGGTTGTCGAAAAGCGCGGTCGTCGCCGCCAGGGCGCTGTAGCCGGGAGCTGGGCTCTCGTCCATCCCGCGCTTGAGGCACTGGACGGGGCAACCGGGGCACCCCGCGTCCTCGAGCCCAAGCTGCTTCTCGAGAGCGGAGGCGCTTACCGCTTTTACGTGTCCGAAATGGGTCTTTGCGAAGCCGCGGGTGGGCAGCATCCGTCTGTCGTTGACCAGATCGAGCAAGTTGGCGCTGCCGTAGCGAACGAGCCCATGCTCGCCGAGCAGAAAAGGAGAGGCAGCGCAGAGCCTCCTTATCTTCTCAGCGGCATCGTCGTAGCCGCCGCGGCTCGCCGGCTCGAGGCGACGGGAGCCGCGCACCGTCAGGTACTTGAGCCCCTTGCTCGCCCAAGCAAGGCCCAGGCCTCCCCGGGACGCGCCCCATCCGTCCACCGCCAATGACGAAAACGCCACGCCTTTTTCGGCGGCCGGCCCCGTGCACATCACGCCGCCTCTATCGCGCAGCGCTTCGCGGATATCATCCACGTCTGCTTCGAGGAGGTGGTCTGCCTTTCGAAATCTCACCTCGTCGTCGTCTATCTCGACGCCGAGCGGCCGCTTCGCGCGACCGTGAACAATCAGCCCATCGTAGCCCGCTTTTTTAAGCTGCGGCCCAAAGGCTCCCGGCAGGCTGGCGTCCGCTATGCCCAAGACGTATGGAGATCGGGTCATGACCCAGATGTGGGACGCCAAGACGCCGCCGAAGCCGGTCATCGGCCCGGTAAAGAGCAGGATCGGCATGCGGGGATCGTTCCACGGAAGATCGGCGTAACGAGCCAGGTACCGAACGGCGAGCCC
>JAABTR010000607.1 GCA_011389755.1 Deltaproteobacteria bacterium
CGCGGGATCGTCGGTCCTTTTTTTGGCGGCCGGTTGCTCGGAGGGCGGCGCCTTAGTGGTGGCGCAGCTCGAAGCGCTCCATGCCAGGCACACGCAGACGGCGAAAATTTTGAAGAGGCTCGTGATTTTTTTTGAGGAGCTTGAGGTCATGACCCGCTCTTTTCTTCTGTGGCGGCGGTCTGGGCCGCGCGGACTCGAGAGATTCGTTCGATGATCATCCGCACGAGCTCCGTGGGCGGCAAAAGCGGCAGAATCTCGACCACCGTCGAGCGCTCGTCGATGAGGCAGGCTCCGACTGAGCTGTTTTCGTCGCCGGTGATGGTCCGCTGGAGGCGGCAGCCGGCGTCGGACAGGAGAATAAACGGCACGTCCTGCTTGTGCCTGAACGCCGAGAGCGCCTCGACGTCTTCGGCTATGATCGCCACGGGGCTGTAGTCGCGGGAGAGGAACTGCCCAGCGTTTTGGGACAGCACGTCCAGCAGGCGCTCCGCGGTGGGAGTGAAACCCTCACCGAGCAGAAACAGCGCCAAGGAGCGTCCTTTCAGATCGCGAAGAGACAAAGGCGTGCTCTCGTCGGTCCGTAGCTCCAGCGACGGTATCGGGCTGCCCAGCGCTATCATCGTATCCCTCTCAATTTCTTTTTTGTGTCGAGTCCGACTTCGTTAGCTGACGTCGTCGACCGCACTAGCGTAGCTGGCATGGCGCCGAAATGTCAATTTCGAGGATCTCTGGCTCGAGCGGTCGGACCGCGGCCCTTGACTTCGCCGGCGATTGCGCGTCACTAAAAGCTCGGGGCGCATGAGCACCGGCCCGGAGAAGTCGATCGGGGAGGCGAGGAATGAGGTACCGCGACGACGCGCCCAAGCGCGTGATAACCCCAGTGGATGGACGCGTCGGCGTGCCCCGTACGTTGGGGTTCGACGAGCTGCGGGTGTTTTTTGATACCTTTTTCGCCCAGCTCGGTTTTCACACCGTGCGCTCCCCGCGCAGCGGCCCAGAGGTCCTGCGAGCGGGCAGCGCGCGCTGCATCGACGAGGTGTGCTTTCCGCTCAAGACCTTCTTCGGCCACGTGGAGCTTCTGCGCGACCAGGGGATAAGCGCCGTGTTCGTGCCGCGGCTCATCTCTTTCGCCAAGGGGCGCAACTCCTGTCCAAAGCTGCACGTCCTGCCCGACCTCATCGCCAGCGCCTTCCCCGAGCTGGAGGTGCTCACGGCCTACATCGACTTTCACCACGCGAGGCGCAAGACCTTCCCGCGGCACCTCCTGGACGCGTGTCGCCCGCTGGCGCGCTCTCTGGGAAAGGGCTGGCCGGCGGACGTCTCGGCGTTTCGGGCCGCCTGGCGCGCTCAGCTCGAAGAGGACAGCCGCGCAGAGTCGCCGGTCCGGGCGGCCCGAGGCGGGGATGTGACCATCGCGGTTTTGGGGCACCCGTATGCGGAGCGAGACGAATTTTTGGGCCTGTCCGTGCCCCGCCACCTTCGGCGTCTGGGCGCCGAGGTGGTCTTTAGCCCCAAAAGGCTCGACGCGGCGCCTGTGGGAGGCCCGCTGGAAGAGGGGCTCTACTACGAGACGAGCCACCGCACGGCTCGGGCGGTCGCCCATCACGTGGAGGGGGGCGTCGACGGGATCGTGCTGATGACGTTTTTCGCCTGTGGCCCCGACTCCTACGCGGCGGACACGCTCATGTATCGTTTGGAGCGGCACGGGCGGGGCGTCCCGGTGATGCGGCTCATCATCGACGAGCAGACCGCCTCCGAGGGGCTCATGACACGCCTGGCGACTTTCGTCGATATCGCGCGCCACCGCAAGGGGCGACGAGGAGCAGGCGGATGTCGCTGAGGATCTCGACCTCCCAGATAGGTCGGCTCGGGGTGGGGATGAGGACCCTCGCCCACGAGCTGGGACACGAGTGGGTCGATCCCCGCCGTCCGGGCCTGGTCGACCTCGCCAAAACCCGGCGCAGCTCTCCTGAGTATTGCTGCTTCCCTTTTCGGTTGGCCATGGCGGACATCATCTCCGCCCTCGACAACGGGGCCGACACCATCGTCTTTTTCGGAGGCAAGGGCATCTGCCGCCTCGCCATGTACCAGACCGTCCAGCAGGAGATCCTCCGGCGCGAGGGGCGACGGTTTCTGCCCCACGTGGTGAGCAACGATATCCGCTCGAGTCTCTACGGGCTCTTGCGGGATCATTCGCCCTACGCGCGCTCCATGGACTACCACCGGCGCACGTTTGCCGGTTTTTGGAAGATGATGGCCAAGCTCAAGGTCATCGAGCGCTGGAGGCGGGCCCTTTACGCCGTGCGCCCCTACGCGCGCCGCCCGGCGGAGGCCACGGCCGCCTTCGAAGAGCTGGTGCAAGAGCTGGCTCGCCATGACGACGTGCTGGGGATCGGGCGGCTTTACAGGCGCGGTCTCGAGCAGCTCGAGCAGACCCCGGTCGACACGAGCCGAAGAGCGCTACCTCGGGTGGGGATCATCGGAGAATCGTACGCCTGCATCGATGAGTCGACCAACCGCAACATCGCCAGGCGGCTCGCGGACATGGGCATCGAGGTCGTCTCGCCCCTGTCGGAGTTCAAGTTCATGTCTGTGGTGACGCGGCTGTACTACAAGACCGAGGCGGCCCGTCTGCGGCGCGCGCGACTGTTTTTCAAGGCGCCCGGCGGTGGCGACTCTCTGCTCTCGGCGGCCTACGCTCAAGAGCTCGGCGCGAGCTGTGACGGCATCTTGCATCTCTACCCCTTCACCTGCCTGCCCGAGACATCGGTCCGCCAGGTCATCGAGCCTTACCTCGAAGCCAAGGACGTGCCCTACCTGCACTTCAATCTCGACGAGCAGACCGGGCATGAAGGGTTCACGACGCGCCTCGAGACCTTCGCCGACCTGGTGCACATGCGGCGTCGCCGCCGGATCGAAAAGCCGGGCGCGGTCCGATGCGAGGTTGCGCAAACCCGGCCGCCGCTCTAGGATCGGGCCATGAAAGACGCGCTTCGCACAGCTGGGTTTTACGTAGGCTCATTCCTCTTTGCTGGGCTGGCGTTGACCATGGGATGCACCGACGTTCAGGACTACTCCACCGCCGCCGGCGAGTGCTACCAGGGCCGGATCATCGAGGCCGAGTTCGTGCGCAGCGGTTTCGAGTCCGGCGTGGTGGTCTGGCTCAGTTTGGACACCGAAGCCTTCTCTCAAGGCGACATCGCGGGGCGGATAACCTCGAACGACGGGCGATTTTCTGCGACACCCGTGCGCCAAATGCCCCAGGTAGCCCACGATTCCTTGTCGATGCTGCACTTCCCAGGGGGAAGGCTCCGCAACTACCTGGCCCACTGCGTCACAAAGGATGGCGTTGGGGTCTTCTTGGTCATCTCCTTGATGGAAAACGAGGACGTCGAGCTGCGGGTGATGCGGCCGGCTTGGCCGGAGCCCGGCACCGGCGAGGTGCCTGAAGGGTTGTTCGGGGTGTTTCGCCTGGTCAGAGCCTCGAGCTGCGGGATCGATTTCGAGCAGCGGTGAGAGGCGTTGGGGCGACAAAGGAGCCCCGTGGGAAGCGCGTCTACGTTCATCTTGAACGGGCCAAATCGCTGTGGTACGACCTTCGGGTCGAGCCTTCGCATTCGTCGAATGCTCTTGATATGGAATAGAGGAGATAAAGGCATGCGCGACACGCCGGGCACCAAGACGCTGGGATTCAACGAACCGCTCATCTTCGAACGCAGCAGCGAGGGGCGCTCGGGGGCGAGCCTGCCGAACGCAGATGTCCCCGAACCCAACCTCGAGCAGCTTCTTCCGGGCAAGTACCTGCGCAAAGAGGCGGCGCGGCTGCCCGAGGTCAGTGAACCGGAGGTCTTTAGGCACTTTGTGCGTCTGTCCACATGGAACTTCAGCGTGGACCACGGATTCTATCCGCTGGGTTCTTGCACGATGAAGTACAACCCCAAGATCGACGAATGGGCCGCGCGCCTGGCCGGTTTCGCTCATCTGCACCCCTACACTCCCGAGTCGCTGGCCCAAGGCGCCATTCGTCTCGTGTACGAGCTGGAGCAGATGCTCGCAGAGATTTCGGGGATGGCCGCGGTTTCACTGCAGCCCGCGGCGGGCGCTCACGGGGAGCTCACCGCCCTGATGGCGATCCGCAAGCGCCTGACCGAGCGGGGAGATCCCCGCAAGAAGGTGCTCATTCCAGACACGGCACACGGAACCAACCCGGCCACGTGCGCCCTCAATGGCTACTCCATCGAACCGGTCCCCACCACCTGCGATGGCATCTTGGACCCTGCGACCGTGGCGGAGCACATGAGCGAGGACGTGGCGGCCGTCATGCTCACCAACCCCAACACGCTGGGGCTGTTCGAGAAGAACATCGCCGAGGTCGCCGAGATCGTGCACGGCAAGGGCGGTTTCGTGTTCGGCGACGGAGCGAACCTCAATGCCATCATGGGGAGGGCGCGTCCGGGCGACTTCGGCGTCGACGCGATGCAGTTCAACCTGCACAAGACCTTTGCCACGCCCCACGGAGGCGGCGGACCCGGTTCCGGCCCCGTGGGAGTCTGTGCGGAGCTCGTGCCCTACTTGCCCACGCCGCGGCCGGTGCACAAAGGCGGCGTCTACGCCATGTCCTACGATTATCCCAAGTCCGTCGGCCGGGTCCGCTCGTTCAACGGAAACTTCGGCATCATGGTCCGGGCCTACACCTACCTCCGAGA
>JAABTR010000608.1 GCA_011389755.1 Deltaproteobacteria bacterium
CCTGCAGCACCGGCCCGTCGTCCTTTTGGCGACGGCGATACTCGTCGCCTTCGGCCTGGCCAGCGCGCTGAAGCTGCCGCTGGATGCCTACCCCGATACGACGCCGGTCCAGGTGCAGGTCAACACCACCGCGCCGGCGCTCTCACCCCTCGAGGTGGAGCGCCAGATAACGTTCCCCATCGAGCAGGCCCTGTCGGGTTTGCCCGGGCTTCACGAAGTCCGGTCGATGTCCAAGTTCGGCTTCTCCCAAGTCGCCGCCATCTTCGACGACCACACCGATATCTACCTGGCTCGGCAGGTGGTCAGCGAGCGGCTGGCAGCAGTCGAGCTTCCTCAAGCCGTGAGCCGACCGGCGCTGGGCCCCGTGGCCACCGGGCTCGGAGAGGTCTTCCAGTACCTCGTCCGCAGCGACACCCTCTTAGCCCAGGAGCTGCGCACTTTGCATCACTGGGTCATCCGTCCCCAGATGGTGCAGGTGCCCGGTGTCGCGGAGATCAACACCTGGGGCGGCTACGAAAAGCAGTACCACGTCATCATCGACCCCCAAAGGCTCGTCAAACACGACCTGACGCTGGACGACGTCGCGCGCGTTTTGCGCCGCGGCAACCGGAACGCGGGAGGGGGCGTGCTCGATCAGGCGGGCGAGGCGCTCCTCATCCAGGGACAGGGCCTCGTGGGCGGCATCGAGGATCTTAAGGCGATGGTGCTCGCGAACGTCGACGGCACCCCCATTCATTTGAGCGACGTCGCGCAGGTGCGGCAGGGACACGAGATCCGCCGGGGCGCCGTCAGCGCCCAAGGCGAGGGCGAAGCGGTGCTCGGCCTCGGTTTCATGTTGATGGGGGAGAACAGCCGGGAGGTGACCCAAAAGCTCGAGGAGCGGCTCGCAAAGGTGCAAAAAAGCCTGCCGGACGAAGTCGAGGTGACGCCGGTCTATAGCCGCACCGATCTCGTGAGCGAGGTCCTCGAGACCGTCCGCAACAACCTGCTCGAAGGAGCGCTGCTGGTCATCGCGGTGCTGTTCATCTTTCTCGGGAACCTGCGAGCCGGGCTCATCGTGGCGCTCGCGATCCCTTTGTCGATGCTCTTCGCGTTCAACGCCATGCTCCAGTTCGGCATCGCAGGCAGCCTGATGAGCCTGGGCGCCATCGACTTCGGCCTCGTGGTCGACAGCTCGGTGATCATGGTCGAAAATTCGGCGCGCCGTCTGGGCGAAGACGCGAGCGGCAAAAGTGTCCGCGACATCGTGCGGGACGCTTCGGTGGAGGTTCGAAAGCCCACGCTCTTCGGCGAGCTCATCATCGCAATCGTCTACCTGCCGATCTTGGCGCTCGAGGGGGTCGAAGGCAAGCTGTTTCGACCCATGGCCCTGACCGTGATCTTCGCGCTCGCCGGCTCGATGATCCTCTCGATGACGCTGATGCCGGTGCTGGCGAGTTTCGCTCTGAAAAAGAGCGGCAATAAAGGCCACAACCGCCTGGTCCGATGGCTCGAGCGCCGCTACCGGGTCGTCTTGGACTGGGCGCTGCGCAGGCGAACGGTCGTCCTCATCGTCGCGATCCTCGTCGTGGCCAACGCCGCGTTCTTGGCGACGCGCTTGGGCTCCGAGTTCGTCCCCCGGCTGCGCGAGCAGGCGGTGGTCATCAACACGGTGCGCATCGCAGGGATCTCGCTCGACGAGTCGGTCCGCTACGGCACGCAGATCGAGCGGCTCTTGCTCGAAAAATTCCCAGACGAGATCCGGCACATCTGGACCCGCACCGGCACCGCAGAGGTCGCGACCGATCCCATGGGCCTCGAGGTCTCGGACGTGTTCATCACCCTCGAGCCGCGTACCTCGTGGACCCAGGGCCAAACCCAAGACGAGCTCGTCCAAAAGATGAGCGCGGCGCTCGAGGGGTTGCCTGGCATGCGGAGCATCTTCACCCAGCCCATCGAGATGCGCGTCAACGAGATGCTCGCCGGCATCCGCTCGGACGTCGGCATCAAGCTCTTCGGGGACGACTTCGATCGGCTCCGAGAAGAGGCGGACGAGATCGCGCGGGCCGTCGAAAAGCTCCCCGGCGCCCAGGACGTGACGGTGGAGCAGCTCACCGGACAGGCGATGCTGGCCATCGACGTCGACCGCCAGGCTGCGGGGCGATATGGAATCCCCGCAGGAGACATCCTCGAGCTGGTCGAGTCGCTCGGGACGCGCAAAGTGGGGGAGGTCATCGAAGGGCAAAGGCGGTTCGACCTGGTCCTGCGTCTCGGTGACGACGCGAAAAGCTCGGCGGAGCAAATCGGCCGGGTGCTCATCCGCTCAGGCTCGGGAGCCCAGGTGCCGCTCTCGGCGGTCGCAAGCATCGAAACGGTGGAAGGCCCATCGACCATCCAGCGCGAGTGGGCCAAGCGGCGCGCGGTCGTGCAGGCTAACGTCCGCGGGCGCGATGTGGGCTCCTTCGCAACAGACGTTCGGCGCGTGCTGCGCGAGGACGTCGAGCTTCCCGAGGGCTACTACGCCACGCTCGGCGGTCAGTTCGAGAACTTCGAGCGGGCCCAAAAGAGGCTCTTCGTCGTCGTGCCGATCGCGCTTTTGCTGGTCTTTGCTCTGCTCTACCTGACCTACGGCCGAACCGCGGACGCCATCCGCGTCTTCACCGGCGTGCCCTTCGGCGCCGTGGGGGGGATCGCGGCGCTGTGGATCCGCGACGTGCCGTTTTCCATCTCGGCGGGCGTGGGCTTCATCGCCCTGTCCGGGGTCGCGGTGCTCGGCGACATGGTCCTCGTCTCGAGGGTGATTCAGCTTTTGAAACGCGGTCACGCCCCGCTGCAGGCGATCCGCGAAGCGGCAGTGACAAGGCTGCGACCGGTGCTCATGACCGCCCTCGTGGCTGCCTTTGGATTCGTGCCGATGGCGCTGAACACGGGAGTCGGGGCGGAGGTGCAAAGGCCCCTGGCCACGGTGGTCATCGGCGGCATGGTCACCTCGACCATCGCGACGCTGGTCGTCCTGCCGGTGCTTTACGCCGTATTCGGCGCGCGCCTGCCGGAGGCAAAGGGGCGAAATCGTGCAGCCTCCGACAACGAGACGTCCGGCACACCCAGTCCGGAGCTTGCAAAATGAAACGGTTCGTTTCGATCGCCCTCGTGGTCATAGCGATCCAGGCCGCCCTGGTGGGCGCCTACTGGTTGGTCGAGCTGCGGCGGGAATCGGAGCGGCGCGCCGATGGCGGGCTCGGCGCCGCTCCTCCAAAGCCCGTGGACGGTCCGATGCCTGCCCTTGCGCTGAGAGTGCACGACGGCACCCGGCGCGAGCTGCGCACCGTGCGCCGCACCACGATCGTGCATTTTTGGGCGACGTGGTGCCTACCCTGCCGGGAGGAGCTGCCCGGGATCCTGGCTTTGCCAAAAAAGCTTCCTGTCGACGTCCTAGCCGTCGCCCTCGACGACGACTGGCGCGAGGTGGAGTGCTTTTTCGGCGGCCCCCCGCCGGCCACGGTTTTTCTCACTGACGACGCCGATAAGGCCGAGGCGACCTTCGACGTCCGAACGCTCCCGGTCACCTATGTCGTCGAACCGGAGCGCCGCCTTCGATTCCGCTTCGACGGGGCTCGCGATTGGGGGGCATTAGGGGGGGATTAGCTGAGTGACTCGAAGTATTGCCGCTGCATGGTTCGCTCCAGCAAAGAATCCACCTTCATTTTTCTACGAGCCGTGGTGCCTGGGCTACGGCTTTCAAAATCGCGGCGGTCGACATGGATTATTAGCGCCTTGACTTCTCGCGCCTATGCTATTTTGTGCGTAAGAGATGAACCGAAAACGCCGAAAGAGCACGGATACGCCCATGTCCGCCCGAGCCAAGAGCGCGGCCGACGCAAAATTCGGCATGTTCAAGGGGGTCTTCACGCCCTCGATCCTGACGATCCTCGGCGTCATCATGTACCTGCGCTTCGGCTGGGTCGTGGGGCACGCCGGACTCGCCGGGGTCATCGTCGTCGTCCTGCTCGCCCACGTCGTGTCGTTCGCCACCGGGATGAGCATCTCGTCCATCGCGACGAACAAGACGGTCAAGGCAGGCGGCGACTACTACATGATCTCCCGCAGCTTAGGGCTGCCGATCGGCGGCGCGATCGGTCTGGCGCTCTTTCTCGCCCTGGCGCTGAGCACGAGCCTCTACCTGCTCGGATTTGCCGAGTCGTTCCTGACCGCGTTCGGCTTCGAAAACAGCTTAATGGGGCGCCGCATCGTCGGCACGGTGTCGTGTATCATCCTGACGGCGATCACCTTCCTCAGCACGTCCCTCGCCCTCAAGCTCCAGTACTTCGTGTTGATCGCCATCGGGTTGTCGCTGGTCTCGCTGTTCACCGGAAGCACTGACGCTCCCCCCGTCCAGCCGCTCCCTTTGTGGTTCACTCCCGACTCCGAGTCGCTCGAGACGGTCTTCGCCGTCTTCTTCCCCGCGGTGACCGGCTTCACCGCCGGCGTCGCCATGTCGGGAGACCTCAGGGACCCGCGCAAGTCGCTCCCCCTCGGCACCCTCTTGGCCATCGTCGTCGGGCTGGTCGTCTACCTCGCGATCCCGGTCTTCTTCGCCTATCAAGTGGACGTCCGTGTCCTGCGAGACGACCCGATGGTGTGGATGAGAGTCGCGAGCATCCCCGCGCTCGTCACCGCCGGCGTCTTCGCGGCGACGCTCTCCTCGGCCCTGGGCAGCGTCCTGGGTG
>JAABTR010000609.1 GCA_011389755.1 Deltaproteobacteria bacterium
GTGGTCCACGGACACAGCTCGGTGGAGAATTTTCTCGAGGGGGTGGATCAAGGGCGCATCGAGCATGTGGACCTTATCTTGCTCGACTTTCACCTGCCCGGTCAAAACGGCCCGCGTCTCGTCGAGGAGCTGCGACGACGAGGCAGCGCCATCTTGGACAACAGCTACATCATGGGCATGACCGGTGATCCCGAGCGACTCGTTCAAAGCGAGTTTCGCGACGCGGGGATCGAAGAGATCATTCAAAAGCCCCTGCGAAGGACAGACTTTACGAAGATCACCAAGGTCGCGGTGGCGGTCAACGAACACATCGCCGGGTTGGCGTACGGCAAGCAGGCTTCAAAAAAAGATCCCTCGGGGCGGGTCAACAGCGTCAAAAAATACATTTAGAAATCGCGGGCGACCCGGTTTATGTGGGTTCCTGTCGTGTCTATGCTAAGACAGGCAAGGGCATCTTTGACTGCCGCGTTCTCGAGGTGGAATGACCAAGCCAGGATTCGTGATTGCGCTGCCTCTTTCGTTTTTGCTTCTTTTGACCGGCGAGGTCCGCGCACAGCCCCAGTCGGAAGGGGACGAGGTCCCAGCGGCGCCGAGGATCGAGCCGCCGAACTGGCAAAGAGGGCCCCAGAATTTCGGGACCTCTTTGCCGCAGATGAACCTGCCGATTTCGTTTTCGATAACTGTGAGCGGCGGCGTCTCCCTCGGAGCATACCAGGCCGGATATCTGTACTACTTGACCGAGGTCCTCAAGAGGAACCCCGAGCTGTTTGAGCTGCGGCTCATCACAGGAGCTTCTGCCGGGACCATAAACGCCCTCCTCGCGCTGATGTCTGCCGGCTCCGCGCTCTATGATTCTCCCCAAAAAACGTTGTTCTACGAAGTCTGGAACAGCATGCACTATCAAGATCTGCTCGACGTCGAGAGAGCCCCGCCCTTGGCGCTTTCGTCGCGTAGGGCCCTCGAGGAGCTCGCGTTTGCGATGGAGAACAGGTGGAACGGGGGGCTCGCCGAGGGGTTCGACGTGGTCGTGGGCATGACGGCCACGAGGCTCAAGAGCCGCAGGGTCTCTGTCCTGGGCGACTTCGATGTCCCACGTCAGGAGGAGAAGTTCGTGTTCCGGGTTCGGGGGCGCGGCCAGGGGCGGACGCCTCGAGTGACGAACTACGTCGACTTGGGCCATGGCAGCATCCAGCCGCTCTTGCCGTTTGAGGTGCCGTCGGTTCCGGAGAATCAAGGACGCCACGATAACTTTGGAGTCTTGCGGCAGGTCATGTTCGCCTCTTCGGCTTTTCCGATCGCATTTTCTCCTCAGACCGTGGGGTTTTGCCTGACCGATCCCGGGCGTCACCACACTGCCGCCGACTTGAGCGAGGCCTGCCCGAGCCCCACCCTCAGCGCCGAGTTTATAGACGGGAGCGTGTTCGATCGCACGCCCTTGAGGCTGGCCTACCGCACCGCCCAGTTCGGGCTGTACTTGGACGCCGAGGGTGATCTGGTCTGGCGGGACATGCCGGACGCGGCAGCCGACGGGGGTCACAAGGAGCTCTTCTACCTCTACCTGGATCCCACACACCAGTCGTACCCGGGCGACGAAGACGGGGACGATGCCGAGCGAATGCTCGGTCTGTTCCCGGCCTTTGGAATGCTTATGCGCAACGTCGTGCGCTCCACCCAGGCCAAGGAGCTGTATGTCCTTGTGGAAGAAGA
>JAABTR010000610.1 GCA_011389755.1 Deltaproteobacteria bacterium
ACCATTCGAGAGCACATGGCGCTGTCCTCGGCGGATTTTCCCACGGCTTCGGGGCAGATGTTCGACTTCTTCGGCTTCTTCGAGAGAAGCTTTCGCAACTACGATTTCTACTTGGGAATGCGAGACGCTCGCAGGTTCGCCGACACGGTGATAAAGGACCTGCTCGCGCTGAACGCGCCCGAGGTCGAGCGCAAAATCGTCTTTCCCGAAAAAGCGCACGGGGCGGTCGTCGGGGACTGGCGACCCTACGACTGCATGCGCTCCGTCTTGGACAAACACGAGACGGATCCGGAGACTTGCCGTGGGGAGGGGATGCGAAACTTTCGCGTTTTGCTCCAGACCTCCATCGAGCGCGTGTACGAGAGCTGCCGGTGGCACCCTTACGACGAGGAGCTGGAGCACACTCATTGCAAGTGGGCCATGGACGGGTTGCCGCCACCTCGTCTCGCGAGGGTTCGGCCGCTTGACGACGAGCAGTGGAAAAAAGACGTCGAAGAGAACGACATCGAGTACATCTTGAGGCTCCTGGTGGGGCATGCGTTTCACTTCGAAGATTTGGGACTCGATAGGGACGAGGCCGATCGGGTGACCTCTCGACTGCGGGAGGAGATCCTGAAGATGGGAGACGATCTGGCCAAGAAGCAGCCGGGTGGCCAGCGGCTCGCTCTGCGGCTTCTTGGAAAGCCCGCCATCAACTTCTTCGCCTACGCGCCGCCCGAGGATATCTTGTACCTGGTCTTCGGGCGGGTTCAGGAGCTCGGCTGGAGCTCAGCGAAGATATCCCCCATCTACCACTGGTTGCGGTTTAATTTTTCTCTGCAAACGCGGGGGTTGGACACACTCATTACCGAGGACGTCAGCACCTTTGTTTTGGCTTTTTTGGTCGGTTACGAGTTTGAGCCGATCCCCTTGAGCGGCCCCCTTTTTCAGTACCGCTTGGGTGTGCGCGCGGGGATGCAGTTTTCGACCGGAGACGACTTCCTCACAGGGAAATGCGATGTGAGCGAGTTTGCGAATGACGATCTGCGGTGCTCGTCGATGTTCTTGCAAACGATGCTGTCGGTCACGTTCTACGAGCGGATTCGGCTGCAGTTGGGCGTCGATTGGTTGCCGCGCTGGGTGCCGCCCCTCGACAGAATAGGCGCCCATCTGTGGCGCGGGATGATCGCGGTGGGGTGGCAGTGGCTCTCGCCTCTGTGAGTTTGCTCGGCCTTTATCTTGGGCTATATTTTTGACTGGCATGCCTTCGTGGCGCGACGAAGATGTCACGGCGGCGAATTTTTTTTGAAAGCGAAAGCGTGATCCGAGCGTGAGATGAGACGAGTTTTGGTGCTGAGCTGTATCGTATGGTGTTGTGCCTGCCGGGTGTCAGACTCGGGCAGATGCGACGAGGGCATGATCTACAAACAGGGCACCTGTCATAAGGTGGCGGATGAGGACACCGACGCGGCCGAAGACGGGCTCGGCGCCCAGTGTTTTCAGGAGTCGGAGTGCGCCGAATTCGAGGCCGACTACTGCGTCAAGGATCCCGCTTCGGAGGAGGCCGGCTACTGCTCCTACAAGGACTGCGACCAGATGAACGACACCTGCCCGGACGGGTACAGGTGCTGCGAGTTTCCAGGCGCGATCCCCGTGCCCCACTTTTGCGTCACCCTCGAAGACTATCCGATGGCCGGCATGTGCCAGGCGGGTGGAGACGCTTCAAAGACCGGCTCGGATGGGATGACGGGCGAGAAGTGAGCGACCGACGGACGAGCTGACGATGAGCCGAGCAAAAAAACAGATCCTCGCGTCCCTCGCATGCGGCATGCTCTGCTTTTGTGTGCCGCAGCTCGCCAGATCCCAGGACGCACCCGAGCCCATCGCCGAAGATTCAGCCGCCGCTTCCCAAGGTCAAAGCGAAGCTGACGAACCCCCGCCGGTCGCGTCTTCTGAGCCGGACGAGCTGGCAGCGCTCAAAGAGCAGCTGGCCCAGACGCAAAACGAGCTCGACGAGTTCAAAAGCGACGTCGAAGGTCGCTTCGAGATGGTCGAGATGCTTTCCGAGGGCTCGGTCTTGGATGTGGGCGCACCGCGTTTCGATTTCTACGGTTTTTTCGACATCTCGTTCACCAAGCAAGTCGTCGACAAAGACAGCTTCTACAGGAACATGGTGCCGGACAGGTCCACGTTCGTTTTCCAGCACCTCAATCTCTACTTCGCAAGCCAGATGACCCAGACGCTCGACACCCTCGTCGAGCTCCGGTTCAGCTTCCTGCCCCACGGCTACGAAAAATATCTCGCCGTGCCGGCCACCGGTAGGGAGTACGAGCGGATCGACAACGAGGTGATGGACCCCTACTCGAGTGAATTTTTCGACATCGGTGGGGTCACCATCGAGCGGGCCCGGGTGAGCTGGACCCCCACCGACTGGTTCAACGTGATGGCCGGCCGGTTCGTCACTCCGTTCGGGATTTGGAACATCGAACACTCCACCGCGGTGGTCATCACCGCGTTTCACCCGTTCATCCAGATTCTCGAGCTGGTTCCTTTGGCTCAGACCGGTGTGAACATCTTCGGTCGCTTCTTCCCGGCCGAAGGTCTCTACCTGGACTACAACCTCACCTTGTCAAACGGACGAGGCCCCACCGAAGCCACCTACGACCTCGATGACAACAAGGGAGTCGGTGCTCGATTGCATCTGACATTCCAAAGGGGTGACTTTCTCCTGTCATTCGGCGGCTACGGCTACTACGGCGGCTACACCGACGTCGAGAAGACGATCGCCGAGTTCGAGCCGTTCACCGTGGAGCGGGAGGACACCGAAGCGTACAGCGAGCTCATCGGGACGCTCGACGCCCTCTTCGAGTTTCGCGGTCTGCGGTTGCAAGGGGAGATCGTCGCCCGCCGGGT
>JAABTR010000611.1 GCA_011389755.1 Deltaproteobacteria bacterium
AATGGTGACGTTATTCGGGTCGCCACCAAACGCCTCGATCTGTTCCTGGACCCAGCGGAGCGCCAGCACCTGATCTAACAATCCCGCATTGCCGCTGCCCGGCACGTCCTCGAAGTAGCTAAAGCCCATGGCGCCCAGTCGATACTCCACACTCACCACAACAACGTCGCCACGAGCTGCCAGGCGTCCGCCGTGGTAGAGCAGGTCTCCTGAGCTTTCGTACACAAAGCCTCCCCCATGGATCCAAAACATCACCGGTCGTTCACGTCCGTCTGCCGCCGGCGTCCAGATGTTTAAGGTGAGACAATCCTCATCTATTGTCGAATTCATGGTGGGATCCGGCTCGATTTCAGGTTGGGGACAGGCAGGACCAACCTCGAAGGCGTCGAGTGGCCCTTCAAAGGAGTCGAGGGGAACGGGGGGAGCGAACCGGAGATCACCCGTGGGCGGTTGTGCGTAGTGGATTACAAGAAAAGCGACGACGTTCTCATCCGTCATAAAGCCATTGACCTCTCCGAGAGTGGTCATGGCTTTGGTTGCTACGTCTTGATAATTTATGTCAGGATCTGCTTCTGCTTGGCTATCGGAGTCAGGGTCGTGGACAAGATAGGCCGTATGATCCGTGTTTCCATTACCGTTCAGACCGATATCTGTTGAACAACTTGAGCTGAAAAACGATTGAAAATAGATCGGCAGGCAAATCATGACAAAAAATGCGGTGGTTCTTTTTCTGGAAATCATCCATTCCTCCGTTTGTTGTTCAAACGCATTCAAAACCCTAGGTCACAAGCGGTCCACTCGTCATGGAACACATATTTAGAGAGGGGAAATAAAGGAAAACCGGCTCAAAAAAAGAAATACATAGACACGTGCCAGAGCGGACAAATGATCTTGGGCGTTTCGCGGGCGTGGTCAAGCGGGAGCTTTCGTCGTATGGTGCGCGCTGGCGAGGCGAGCCCGAAAAGCGACGGAACCATGACGCAGGCCACTCCTTACGAGCGCGAAGGCGCAAAGCGACAACACGCAGTGCCGGTGGTGCGCATGTCGGCTTTCTACTTCGTTTATTTCGCCGGAGTTGGCGCGCTGCTCCCCTACTTGTCCCCCTATCTGGAGAGCTTAAACTTCTCCCCCGCGGCCATCGGGGAGATCATGGGGATCTTGCTGGCCGCCCGCATCGTCATGCCGCCGCTGATCGCGTGGCTAGCCGACGGCAAGGGCTGGGTTATCGGCATCATCCGAACGAGCTGTTTCGCGGCAGCGGTCAGCTTCATGGGGATGTTCTTCGGAACGAGCTATGCGTGGATCGCTGCTACCGTGGCGCTCTTTTCGTTCAGCCGGGATGCCACGTTGCCCCTGTTCGAGACGGTCACGCTCAACCATCTCGGAGAAAAGGCACAGCGCTACACCCGAGTGCGGCTGTGGGGCTCCATCGGGTTCATTGTCGCGGTCTCCTGTGTCGGCCCCGCTATCGACGCGTTCGGTCCGGTCGCTCTGCTGTATGTCGCCCAGGGGTTGTTCATCCTGCTGGCGCTCAACACGTGGTTCATCCCGTCTGCGCCCAAGGGAGAGCTGAGGGCTCGCGAGGGGACTGGCCTTCGCAAAGCCCTGCTGCGACGGGACTCCATCGTGGTGATCCTGGTGGCGATGTTGGTGCAGGCCAGCCATGGCCCCTATTACGCCTTCTACTCGATCTACCTTGAGAGCCATCGGTTCAGCGGACTCCAAATCGGCGGGATGTGGTCTTTGGGGGTGGCGGCCGAGGTGCTGCTGTTTCTTCGGGCCGACCGGCTGTTGGGCCGTCTCGCTTGGAAGAATTTGTTAATGGTGACGCTCGCGCTCACGGCATTGCGCTGGTTGCTCATTGGGGCGTTCCCCCACCTATTGGCAGTGCTGCTCGCGGCTCAGATTCTCCACGCCGTCAGCTTCGGGCTGTTTCACGCGCTGCTCATGATGTTCGTGCACGGCACGTTCAAAGGAAGAAGTCAGGCGCGCGGTCAGGCGCTCTACGCATCGGTTGGTTATGGGATCGGCGGCGCCTCGGGGAGCGCGGTAGCCGGACACCTTTGGGGCGCGCTGGGGCCCCAAAACACCTTCATGGCTGCGGCCGCGTTGCCTTTCGTGGGCTTGCTGCTGGCGGGTTGGCTCTCAGATCAATGTCTGGCTGGCGGTTCTAGAACATCGGTTTGACCGCACCACCCGGTGGCCGTAACGTTTCATAGACGGGAATGACGAGCGTCGAGCAACTGCTTCGCAGTTTGGAGCAGGCTCTGTGGGCGCCGCGAGCTGGAAGGAGAGTTTCTAAGTGAAGATACGACAACTCGGATGGGTATGTTCTCTCATCGGACTCGGAGTCGTCCTGGCGAGTTGTGCCGGACTCAAAGGGGGGCGCGCAGATGCCGAGTCACCGGCGGCGATCGAGCCGTACACGACGACGCAGTTCGCAGACGAGCCCGAGGTCACCTTCGCGGGTCTCTCGATTCTCGGCAAGGCTTCGACGAGCAAAGAGTCTCCCTATCTGGCCGACAGCGAGGGCATTCCTTTTGAGAAAACCTGCTTCAGCAGCGCAGAGCTCCACCCGATCTGGCAGACCGAGAACCCAAAAATCATCCAGAAGCTGTCCAAGCGCGAAGCCGATATCGAGCAATCGATCCTGGCCTGGGCCCAGGAGGCCTTTCTCCCGGTGTACATCACGGGTGCAATGGAGCTGCGAGTAAAATACGAGGAGGTCGTGGTAAATCACACGCCTCTATCCGCGTTGCGTCTGTCACCTCAAGGGGGGTGCGTCGACGATGAGACCGGTTTGTTTCCCGCTGGCTCCCGGGCGATCACCACCCAGTTTGGAACGAGAACGATCTCCTTTAAAAGCGAGGCGCCGCTTGAGGCCAAGGATGTGAAGGCGATACGCACAGCGGCCGAGACCGCGGGGTTTCGATTAGAGGTCGTGCGTTTCGATTATCCCAAGGCTGTGGGCCCTGACGGAGAGCGGCTCAAGGATGAAAAGGATCGCCCGCTCTTTTTGGGGCCCGCCGGGGAGAAACTGAACTGGGCCCAGCTCCCAAAGGGCCGGAAGGGCCCGGCTGTCGCATGGTCGCTGATGCTCGATTCGCCGCTGTATTTTGCGGTGGGTGATGTGCGCCCCGGCGCGTGGTCCAGCGAAGTCGAGCCAGGCACGTGCTCGCTGAAGCTGGCCTTCTCGGAGGCCACCCCACGCGTGCCCGATTGCCCCGAGCTAAGCGATGCGGGCTTCGGAGTCGAGCAGTCCAACCTGTTCGACTCGGTCACGGTAAAAGTGACCGCGGACGGCGTCACCGAGATTCGGCAGGTGCCGTTTGGAAAACGTCAGGCGATTCAGGTGGCCGGTCGGGTCCTCGTCTGGGTGAAGCCCAAAGCGCTCGAAGACCGCGTCCAGCTGAGCATCGACAGCTTCGTGATCGCGCCGGGAAGCTTTGTCCCCGAGTCGCTCGCACAGTGGCCCGAACTCACCGATCCAAACCCACAAAACTGACGACGGCACTAAACGTGTAGCGGTGCTGCATGAGGTGACCTATTAGATTAGGTTGAACCTGACAATATTTACGTTTGAGTCTATCATCCGACAAAAGGTTCCCAAAATCGCTCACCAGGAGGTAGTCTTGAAAAAGTGGCTTCTACACATTGCTATCATTGTTGTCTGTGGTTTTTTTGTGAGTTGCGCAGACGATGACAATAATGACAATGCCGGCAAAACGGATGATGTCGGTGCGGATTCTGATACGCATTCTGATAAAAAAACAAATACGGATTCTGGTACAGATTCTGGTACAGATTCTGGTACAGATGCGGATTCGGTTTTGGAGGCGAACGTCTGCGAGGCTGGGGAGGTCCTGGCTACCTTGCCATACGACATCGTGTGGTTTGTCATCCAAGAAGGTTATGGATTTTTCGTTTTAGATGAGGAGATCAGGATTGTTGACCTGTCGGATCCCGCTGCCCCCCAAGAGACCGGTTCCCTGGGAAACTGGACGAGGCCCCAAGGAATCGCCGTCAAAGGGAACCACGCCTATATAACCGCGCCGCTGGATTCGTCCACCGAAGGACTGTACGTGGTCGAGTTCGACCCCAATGACTCGTTTTCCTACGAGGTGGTGGGCCAGATCGCGTTGCCGGATTGGGTTTTTAGGATCGATCTTCTCGGCAACTACGCCATCGTCCAGACCGGCTATATCTCGTCGGGAGGAGCGCTGCAGATTATCGATGTGTCGGATCCTGCCGCTCCGGAAATCGTGGGGACCATCGAGACCAATCTTAAGGGACGCGTGCGCATGGCCGTGTGGGAAAACTACGTTCTCGTCGCGGACGGCAAGCTGTTGATCATCGATGTGTCGAAGCCGAGCGCTCCTGTCATCGTGGGGGAGTTGGATGAATCGCTCGAGGCCTATGATGTCGCGACAAGCGGTTCCTATGCGATGGTCCGCGGGGAAGATAGTTTGTACGTGGTGGATCTGTCCTCGCCATCAAAACCCGAAATCGTATCCACGCTGGGGAATATCCCCGATACCGGCCCGATCGCGGTCCACGAAGACTATGTGCTCACGGACGACGAAAAGAGCGTTCTCTACGTCATTGATGTCTCTGTTCCACAGTCACCGTCCATCGCCGCACAGATCGAGACAAAGGACGACGCGAAGCTGTATCTGCAAGCCTATCAGGGCTACGCCTA
>JAABTR010000612.1 GCA_011389755.1 Deltaproteobacteria bacterium
AAATGATGGCGTCGAGGTTGTAGTAATCGAGGGAGCGTTTGACCCGTCGGCCGCCCTCCTGGCGAACTGACAAGTATTCCTTGTGAGTTGCCGCGCGCTGCAATTCGCCCTCGTCGTAGATGTTCTGGAGGTGCAGGCTGATGTTCTGCTGGGTCGTCTGAAACAATTCGGCCATGTGCTGCTGGGTGAGCCAGACGGTCTCGTTCTCGAGGCGCACCTCGATTTTCACCCGGCCGTCCTCGGCGGCGTACACGAGGAACTGTCCCTTGGCCGGCGGCGGCGATTTGCGCGGGTCTTTGTCTTCCGTTTCGTTCATGCTTCCAGCGCCTCCACCACCTTCGCGGCGATGCTCTGCTCCAGTCCCCACGCTCTCTCGGCCTCGAGCAGACGCTGCTCGATGAGCTCCGCCCTCCGGGTCTGCACTGCGAAGTAGGTCTGCGCAAAGGCGATCTCCTGTTTGCGCGGGTCGCCGTTCTGGGCGATGAGGTAGCAGGCGTAACGCGTCAGCATCAGATCGTCGATCTGGCGCTGGCTGCCGGAGCCGAGGTCGACCATTTTCCCGACGTCGGCAAAATGGTCGGCCACGATGTGGCCGGAGACTTCACACGCCGTCTTGGCTTTCGACAAAACCTTGAGGAAATTGTCCCACTTGGAATAGCCGAGCAGGTACTGGAGGTCGCGGGCCAGCCAGAACTCGACGCCCCCTTCAGTCTGCTGAGCGTGGGCTTCGAAGGTTTCGGTCAAGCTGTGGATGAGTTCCGTTTTCATGCTTCCAAAATCTCCGCAACGTTGTTTGCGATGGTCGCTTCCAGCTCCCGCGCCTTGGCGTTCAGGGTCTTTCCTGACATTTCTTGGCCCCTTTTCTTCTCGCTTTGGGTGGGGGCGAGAGTTGCCGGATGGCCTTTTCGAATTATCCATCCGCTGCGTCGGCCTGCCGGATGCGCCGGAGAGCGCGTGGCGACGGCGCTCTCCGGCGCGGTAGCCACGCGCGGCGTGTTAAAGGGCGCACACCAAAGGTGCGCCCCTCCTTACATGGCGGGTTTTTTCCACTCGTCGGAGAACTGCAGGTTGCCGTCCGTGTACTCCCAGGTGATCTTGTCGTAGCGCAGCTCGTAGTTCACCATGTCCTTGTAGGTCTTGGTGACCTCGTCGTCCACGTTGGGGTACCAGATCTCGCCCCGTACCACGCGCACCTTCTCCATGAGGATGTTGAAGTAGTTGACCTCTTTGCCTTCGTCGTTGATGTTCCAGAACTCGAGTTTGACCGACGGGATGGTCTTCGACGTGCAGACGCACTCCATCATGAGGGGGGTGGCCTTGTCGATGTTGGCGACGAGGTGCATGGCGCCGTGACGCCTGGTCCCCGTGGCGGTCGCGTCCTTGGTGTCGACGTTGATCTCGACCCCGTGTTTCATGGACAGGATCTGAACCGAACCCTCTCGGCTGGCTTGTACGCAAGAGCCTTCAATTCCGTCGAAATAGGCATAACTCGTGTTGGGCATTTCTTTTTCCTTTCAGTTACTTTGTTAATTGCGGTTGCTTTTCATCGGCCGTCGTGACCGAGAAGCTAAAGCCGCCATTTTCGTATCCGAGGTGGAGCTGCGAGAGCTTTGCCCCCCGGGATAGTGACTGCAAAATCTCATTGGAAGCCCGCGGCATGATGAACTGAGCGATGGTCTGATCGATGTTGCGGGCTCCGGTCTCGACTTCTTTACAGCGCGAGACGATCCCGTCGACGACCGGCTCCCCATAGACCAGCTCGATGCGCTGGGCGTCGAAGATCCGGTCCCCCAGCTTGTGGAGCTTGAGCTGGACGATCTCCTTGAGGACGTCTTCGGGCAGGGTCAAGTAGGGGACGATGGTCATCCGCGCGAGCAGGGCCGGCTTGAAAAATGCGGAGAGCTCGGGCCTTATCTCGATGATGAGATCTTCCATCTCGGGCAACACCGCCGTTTCGCTCATCCTCGTGATGGTGTCGGTGGCGAGGTTCGAGGTGAGCAAGAAAAGCGCGTTGCGGCAGTCGACCTCCCGGCCTTCCCCGTCGGACAAGACGCCTTTGTCGAAGACCTGGTAGAAGATGTTGAGCACATCGGGGTGGGCCTTTTCGGTCTCGTCGATAAGGACGATGGAGTACGGGCGTTTTCGCAGGGCCTCTGTGAGAAAACCGCCCTCTCCATAACCCACGTATCCCGGAGGAGAGCCCACCAGCCGCGAGACGGTGTGCTTTTCCTGAAACTCGGACATGTTGATGGTGGTGACGAACTGCTCGCCCCCGTAGAGAAGATCCGCCAGAGCCAGGGCGGTCTCGGTTTTGCCGACGCCCGAGGGGCCGACCAGGAGGCAGCAGCCCACCGGCGTCTCCCGTGGCTTGATGTTGGCCTTGGAGGCTCTGATGGCGTGGCTGAGCACCTCCATGGCCCAGTCTTGGCCTTTGATCCTCTTTTGCAGGGACTTTTCGAGTCCGAGCAACGTGGTCGCTTCGTCGGCGATCATGCGGCTCAGGGGAATGCCGGTCCAGTCGGTCACCACCTTGCAAATGGTCTCGGTGTCCACCTCCGGGGTGATCATCGGCTCCCCGTCTTGGATGGAGATTAGTTTTTCCCGGGCGGCGGTCTCTTTTCCGGCGTCGCCGGCGCTCTTGGCTTCGAGGATCGCCTCCACGGCCTCTTTTTCCAGAATCCATCTCTTCTCGAGGCGATCCCGCTTGGACTCGAGCTCGAACTTGGAAGCTGCGCTCATGTCGAGCGTCTCGCGCTGTTCTTCGGAGAGGGTGCGCAGCGACTCCAGGGACTCGATGGTGGTCTCCAAGGCGGCCAGGTTGCGCTCGACGTCGTCGACCTCGGCGGGCTTGGAGGTCAGGTTGATGCGGATGCGGGCGCAGGCCGTATCGAGCAGATCGATCGCTTTGTCGGGGAGCTGCCTCCCGGAGATGTATCGATTGGAGAGCCTGACGCAGTCGACCACGGCCTCGTCGAGGATGGTCACGTCGTGCGCCTTTTCGTAGTGGCGCCGCAGGCCCCGCACGATATCGATGGCGTAGTCCACCGACGGCTCGCCGATCTGGACGAGCTGAAACCGGCGCGCCAGGGCGGCGTCTTTTTCGAAGTATTTTTTGTACTCTGACCAGGTCGTCGACGCGATGGTGCGCAGCTCGCCCCGGGCCAGAGCCGGCTTGAGAAGGTTCGCCGCGTCCGAGCCGCCGCTGGGGCCGCCGGCGCCTATGAGGGTGTGGGCCTCGTCTACGAACAGGAGAATCGGGGCCTCGCTTGCTTTGACCTCTTCGATGATGCCCTTGAGACGTTTTTCGAACTCGCCTTTGACACCCGCGCCGGCCTGGAGGACGCCCATGTCGAGGCCTCGGATGGTGACGCCTTTCAGGACGTCGGGCACGTCGTTTTGAACGATGCGCAGCGCGAGCCCTTCGACGACGGCGGACTTGCCCACTCCCGGATCGCCCACGCAGATGGGGTTATTTTTGCGCCGGCGGGACAAGATGCCTATCATCTCTCGGATTTCCCGGTCTCGTCTGAGAACCGGGTCGATCTTGCCCAGCGCCGCGGCTTCGGTCAGATCTGTGGTGTAACGGCCCAGGTAGCTGTCTTCCGCAATGTTTGTTTGCCCATTGTCGCTGATGCCCGGTGCCATCACCTTGGTGGACTCGAGCGAGCTGGCGCAGATATCGTGAAAGCGGGCGCACAGATCGCCCGAGTCAATGGCCTCGAGCGGCTCGGCGTAGTCGTAGGAAGACAGGTATCCGGGTTGCTCGAGCAATGCGCAGAAAATGTGCCCGCTGCGGACCCTTTTTTCGTCCAGATTGATCGACGCTAGCAGCCAGGCGGCCTCGAGCTGCTCGAGCAGCACCGGTGAGAAGGTCGCCTTGGAGGCGTTGCCGGCGCGGAAGCTCTCCAAGGCCTCGAGCAGGTTCTTCTGCAGAGTCCCGGTGTCGATGCCGTAGTGCCCCAAAATCAAGGGAATGTCCCCGCGACCGTCGTCCAATGCCTTGAGCAGAAAGTGCTCCATGGTGATGGCGTAGTGGGTCCGGGTCAAACAGAATCCCGCCGCCTGATCGAGCAATGAGGTTGTCGTTTCGCTCAGTTTTCCGATGAGCTTACGGATGTCCGAACCGCGCATGTCGTCTCCTCGAGAGCTTTTTACGTTTTGTCATTTTTACGAATAGTATTTAATATGCATAAGCGTTCGATATTTGCAAGCACGCTCGGCTGCGACCCATTTTTTGAGGCTCTCACGCTCTGGTGATCTCATCGACCGATTGCACCCAAAGGTTTCGTAAGTAATCGGGTCTCGAGTGCCTTTTTTTAAAAGTGGCCGAAAATATTAGGTAATTTTTTAGCGCCTTTTTGGCGACGAGGGCTCGTCTTTGGGCTTTTTGTATTGGGATGCTTCCCCGACGCCGGAGTAGTCGACCCAGGTCGTCTTGCGGTCTCGTACGTCCAGGTGCACGAAAACGGAGTTGGGGTAGTAGCCGGTTCCGCAGCTGGGGAGCGCGAGTATAAAGTCGTAGAGTTTTTTGTTGTCCACGCCGGACAGGCGGAAATCCAAAGCGCGACCGAAGTTGTGATAGCTGTGGAAGCCTCTTTCGGCGAGCCGGTGACCTGAGATGATTTCGAAACGATGCCCGGGGAACTCGTCGGCGACCTTCTGCAACATAA
>JAABTR010000613.1 GCA_011389755.1 Deltaproteobacteria bacterium
GACGGACTTGAAGCTGATGTTGGAGGTGCCGGGGAGCCGGTGCTCTTTGTCCCCGTTGAGGCGGCTGCCGTCTATCTTGAGGAGCTCGGCCTCGAGCCGGTCCCGCAGCGCCTTGACGCGGACGCGCTCATCGTCCAGGTGCTCTTTGGCCAGCTCGCAGGCTTTCCCAAGGGCGACGATCCCGGCCACGTTTTCGGTCCCTCCGCGCCTGCCGCGCTCTTGGTGTCCGCCCAACATGAAGGGGCGAAAGCGCCTGCCACGCCGGACGTAGAGGGCGCCGATGCCCTTGGGGGCGTGGACCTTGTGGCCGGACATGGCGAGCAGGTCGATGCCGCTGCTCTTCATGTCCATGGGGATCTTGCCCACCGCCTGGACCGCGTCTGTGTGGAAGAGCGCGCCGAACTCGTGGGCGATGTCGGCGGCTCGCTCCACGGGAAAGACGACGCCGGTTTCGTTGTTGGCCCACATGATCGAGACCACCGCGACGTCGTCGTCCATGGCGCTGCGCAGCTCGTCGAGATCGAGCATCCCCTGCCTGTCGACGGAGATCTCCGTGATTTCGATGCCCTCCCGCTGGAGGTAGCGCGTCATGGTCTGGATGGCCGGGTGCTCGACCCGGGTGGTCACGATGCGCGATCTCCCCTTCCGCGACGCCAGCGCCGAGCGGATCGCGGTGTTGTCGGACTCGGTGCCGCAGCTCGTGAAGATGATCTCGGAGTCGGTCTCGGCTCCGAGGCACGCGGCCACGCGCGCGCGCGCCTCGTCCACATGCTCTGCGACCCGGTGGCCGAACGTGTGGACGCTGGAGGGGTTTCCATAGAACTCAGTCAAAAAGGGGCGCATGGCCTCGAACGCGTCGGGGTCGACCTGGGTCGTGGCGTTGTTGTCCACGTAAATCGGTTTCGTCATAGTGTTCACTCCTCGACCACGTGGAAGACGATATCCGGGTCGACGATCTCGCGCAGCTTGTCTTGGATCCACCCGGTGGTCATCCCGGCGGCGCGGCAGCCTGCGCACTGGCCAATCATCCGGACCTTGACGTGGACGCCGTCGATGTCCACCAGCTCCAGGTCGCCTTTGTCCTGCTGGAGCATCGGCCGAACTTCGTTGTCGAGGATCTCTTGAATCATGGCGATGCGCTGGAGGTTGGTGAGCTTCTTGGCTTTCCCGGTGGCGGCCTTCGTCGGCTCCTCCTTGTTGGAGCCGGTCATCTCCTCGATGATGGTCTCTATCTCGTCCTGACAGGCGCCGCACCCGCCTCCGGCCTTGGTGTAGTTGGTGACGTCTTCGGCAGATTTCAGGTCGTTTTCGGCGATGACCTTGCGTATCTTGCCCTCTGTGACGCCAAAGCAGTAGCAGATCACCCGGCCTTCGTCCTCTTCTTCGTGAGTGACCTTCTCTCCTTTGTAATTGGCGATGGCGGCTTCGAGGGCCTCGCGGCCCATCACGGAGCAGTGCATCTTCTCGGGCGGCAGGCCTCCCAGTGCCTCGGCGATATCCTGGTTGGTGATCTTGAGAGCTTCGTCGAGGGTCTTGCCGATGACCATCTCGGTGAGTATCGATGACGAGGCGATGGCGCTGCCGCAACCGAACGTCTGAAATTTCGCCTCGGTTATTCTGCCGGTGCTCTCGTCGACCTTGAGGCTGAGGGTCAGAGCGTCTCCGCACGCGATGGAGCCCACCTCGCCGATGCCGTCCGCTGCTTCGATCAGCCCCACGTTTCTAGGCCTTAAAAAGTGTTCTTTGACTTTTTTCGTGTAATTCCATCCCATCGAGGGCCTCCTTGCGGGGATCGGGCACTTACATGTGATCCCGCAGGGGTTATAACCATATCGAGGAGTTTTTGCCACATCGGGTTGCCGAAACAACGCGCGCTATCGAGCGAAAAGTCTATTAATCGACTGGATAGACCTCAGCCTTGGGGGATCTAAGGCGAACGAGGCCACAGGGGATCTTGCGGTGGGGGCGATAAAGCGCCGCGCTATTTCGCGGTCGTGCGCTTTGTGACGCTCTTGTAGTGATCCCAGAGTCTGGGAAGACCCCACTTTTCGAAGCGGGCCTTGAGACCTTCGTCCTTGGTGCGCTTCATGGTTCGCAGCAGATCTTCGACGAGCTTCTCCCGCGTGTTGAAGCGGTCCTTGATCTCGGCGGCGACTTTGTGGAGCTTGAGGAGCTTGGCGTTCGATACATGGGCCAAACCCTTCTCAGGGCTGAGGCGATCTTCGAAGAGACCTCCTTTGTCGAACATGCCCTTGAGCTCCTTGACCAGTTTTTCTTTAGAACCGAAGCGCTCTTTGACTTCGGCAAGCGGTGATTTTTTCATGGCTCATCCCTCTCGCCCGCGATGGGCGTCACAAGGCGCGTATCGTTATCACATGCCCCGCGCGGGTGCAAGTCCATCTTTGCCAACTGTTTCACGAGCACTCGGAGGCGCTCCAGCTCGCCGGGCTCGAACCGCTGCCCGCCGAACCGGACAGCCGCGTAGCGATGGACGATTTGGGCCGCGCCCGCTCTCAGAAGGGGCGGCTCACCGCTCAAAGAACCCACGTGATCTTCGGGGGGCTGACCAAAACCTCGGGGGTGTCCCCTGCGGCGCAGCACCTTTTCCAGCTCCTTGTAAAGCGCGGTGGCTTGGTTTAGTCGGCGCGAGGCGCGAGGGGCGCGCCGGCCCCCGGGGCCCCCTCGGCGGACGGCGGGGCGGCGCAGGAGCTTGCGGGCCGCCGCGATCCCCGCGATGAGACCCAAGATCCCAAGGGCGATGGGCCAAGAGCTGAGGACCGCGTCCAAGGCGGCCTTGCCGGCGGCGCTTTTCCACTTCCCGTGCAGGTCTTTCGCAAGCTCGGTCTGCGCCGCGGCGTCGAAACCGACGACGTGCTTGTGCCAGCGCATGCGCAGGGTGTCCACGATGAGCTCGAAGGTGGAAGGGCTGTACGCCGGCGCGTCGCCCCCGGCGGACGGCGTGGCCTCGAGTGAGACCCATCTTCCGTCCAGGTAGGCCTCGGTCCAGGAGTGGGCAGAGCGCTGCCTGACGGCGTAGAACCGGCCCATCGGGTTCCAGTGGGCCGATGAAAAGCCGGTCACCAGCCGCGCGGGGATCCCCACGGCCCGGAGCATCAAAGTGGCTGCTGTGGCAAAGTGCTCGCAGGTGCCGCTTTTGCGCGCGAATAAGAAGCGATCGAGCGGGTTGTCCTCAATCTCGTTGCGGGGGTCGCCGGCGAGCGTCAAGGAGTAGCTGTGGCCTGCCTTCAGTCGAGCGATGATGCGGGCGGCGGCGACCTGGTCAGAGACGCCGGGGTCCGGACCGGCGTAGGATTCCGCCAGCGCAACCAGGCGCTCGCTGCCGGGGGGGACCACGAGATAGCTCGAGTCGGCGCCGGGGGGTGAACCCAAAAGATCCGCGTCACCGATCCCCACGCGGTAGCGGATGCCCACCAGGGCCTTGTCGTCGTAGCGCAGCTCGCCGTATTGGTTCTGCTCAATTATTCGTGGCACGAGCCTTCCGGTGTCGTTCACGGGCTCGGTGACGATGAGGGCGGTCCGTTCGGGGATGAAAAGGAGCGGCGGCTCGATGGACTCCAGGAGAATGTCGTAACCCGCGGTCTGGGCTGCCGATCCTCCAGCGCCTCCGATGGGGTAGACCCCTTCGCGGCCGGGCAGCTCACTCCAGCCGGGGCTCTCGCTGCGGGACCACGCGTGGTCCTTGTACCGGTCGAACACCGCGGCCCGCAGCTTGATCGGCAAGACCTTGGGGAGCGGGCCGTGAATCCCGAATGGCTCCAGGCGCAGCACTACCGTACTGTCCATGCGGGTGATATCCAAGTCGCCCAGGGTCACGCTCGAGCCGAAGCCGGCGGCCGCCTGTTGGTCGGGAAGTCGCCCCAAAAGGCCCAGCCCGACGCGGGGGAAGGTCACGAATAGCAAGGCGGTCATCAAGAGGATCGGGACCGACAAGGCGGCGGTGAAGGCCAAAAAGCGCCCGGAGACGATCCGCTTGGAGTTGAGCAGACGCTCGAGCATGGAGCCCTCTTCGTCTTTGCCCTCGCTGAAACGTCGCTCCATCTCCCTGCGAAGATAGGCCAGCGCCAGGGTCGGCGGCGACAGGGCGACGAAGGCCACGAAGGAGAGCGCGTAGGAGAGCCCATCGACGGCGATGGTGGCGCCTATGATGTGCAAAAAAGAGAGTATGACGATTTGATAGTCGTCCGCGGCGAAGCCTCTCGAGCAGAGCTTGAGGGCGAGGACGACCGCGGCGAACTCGATCCCCATCTGCGCCGGCGCGGCTCCGGAGACCAGCCGACCGAGCTGAATCGTCAAGACGCCCAGTACGAGCAGCGTGATGGTGCGCCGGTAGCGGGGCGACCGGGTGAGCGAGGGTTTTAAGAACCAACCCATGACGGCCAGCGCGGCGACCGTGATAGACCAGATGAGCCCTATCTGCCCCGACCCGAGCAGCGGCGCGGCGGAGACCAGCGCCGCGGCGAAGGTCAGGCTCTTTTGGATCCGCTCGAACTTCATCGGCCGGGCCTTTGCGCCCTCGTTTCGCCGCGCCCTTCTCCGGGCGGGCGGGGTCTTTGCGGCTTCGGACCCGCGCGCAGCTCTTCGCGTGTCGCGGGGATCTCCAATCGGACGGCCTTGCCCG
>JAABTR010000614.1 GCA_011389755.1 Deltaproteobacteria bacterium
CACCCGACCTACGGATTCGAAGTCCGGCGCTCTATCCAACTGAGCTACGGGCGCTTATGCTCGCGAGAGCCGAAAGCGCGGGCTTTTGGCTCTCCGCCTAAGCGGGGTGAGAGACGGGATTTGAACCCGCAACAACCGGCACCACAAGCCGGGGCTCTACCATTGAACTACTCTCACCATGATCGAATTGAAAAAGAACCGAGTACCAACCGGCGAGGAGGGATTATAGGCAGGCTGCTCGTGTTGGCAATACTTTTTTTTGGCGTGTTCTTATTTTTGCCCCTTGGGGTCCGAAAAAACGAGAATATCGACTTTCGAAACGACGTGCGTATCATAACTTGAATATCGTACGTTTAATAAGGTTGATCGAAACCCAGCTATCATTAGAATCGTCGCGGCGTCGCTCGTTTGACCTTTTGTAGAGCGACAGGAGAGCATGATTTGAACCCGAACAATATCAGAAATTTCTCGATCGTCGCCCATATCGATCACGGCAAGTCGACTCTTGCAGACAGGATCTTGGAGCTGACCGGAGCCGTGGAGCAGCGCGTGCTCAAGACCCAACACTTGGACAAGATGGATCTCGAGCGGGAGCGCGGAATCACCATCAAGGCGCAAAACGCCCGCATCCTGTACACGGCGCGCGACGGAGAAACGTACCAGCTCAACCTCATCGACACCCCCGGTCATGTGGACTTCAACTACGAGGTCGAGCGCTCCTTGCAGGCTTGCGAGGGCGCCCTCCTCTTGGTGGACGCGACCCAAGGCGTGCAGGCGCAGACGATGGCGAACGCCTACCTCGCCATCGAATCCAACGTCGAGATGATCCCGGTCGTCAACAAGATCGACGTCTTTGGGGCCAATCCAGAAGGCGCTCTGCAGGAGATCGAGGATATCGTCGGGCTGGACATCGAAGAAGCGATCTGCGTCTCGGCCAAGACCGGCGAGAACGTCGAAGATCTTCTCGAAGCCATCGTGAAGCGCGTCCCACCTCCGCGGCGCGAGTTCGACGACGACAAGCTCAGGGCCCTTATCGTGGACTCCTGGTACGACTCCTACAAAGGGGCGGTCGTCTTCGTGAGGGTTTTCTCCGGTGAGCTCAAACCAGGCAAAAAAATCAAGTTCATGTCCACCGGGAGGGACTACGAGGTCACGGACGTCGGCGCGTTCATGCCCGACGCCGTCAAGGTCGATCGCCTGACTTACGGGGACGTCGGCTATGTGGTCTGTTCCATCAAGTCGGTACACGAGACCAAAATCGGCGACACCTTGACAGATGCCAAGCACCCGGCCGAAAAGCCCCTGCCTGGCTTCCGCGTCGTGAAACCGATGGTCTTTTGTGGTGTCTTCCCGACAGATCCCGGAGCTTACGACGATCTGCGAGATTCGCTCGAAAAGCTCGTGCTCAACGATTCGTCCTTCCGTTTCGAACCGGAGACCTCAGAAGCCCTTGGTTTTGGATTCCGCTGCGGTTTCTTGGGTCTCTTGCATATGGAGATCATCCAAGAGAGGCTCGAGCGCGAGTACGACCTCGACATCATCACCACGGCGCCGACCGTGGTCTACAGGGTGCGTCTCAACGACGGGACCGTCCTCGACGTCGACAACCCCTCGAAGGTGCCGGACGCGGGAAAAATCAGCACCATCGAAGAGCCTTTTATCCGGGCGACGATTCACGTGCCGCCCGACCACGTCGGTTCGGTCATCAAGCTGTGCGAGGAGCGCCGCGGCGTGCAGGAGAGTCTCGCCTATGCCGGGCCCGGGCGCGTCATCTTGACCTATGATCTCCCCATGGCCGAGGTGCTCTACGACTTCTTCGACCGGCTCAAGTCCGTCTCCCGCGGGTACGCCTCCATGGACTACGAGGTCATCGGGCACCGAGCAGGCAACCTGGTGCGCCTCGACGTCTTGGTCAACGGCGAGCCCCTCGATGCCTTGTGCGCCATCGTCCACCAAGACAACACCTACTTCATCGGCCGCGATCTGACGCGAAAAATCAAGGAGCTCGTTCCCAGGCAGCAGTTCGAGGTGGCGGTCCAGGCAGCCATAGGGAGCCGGATCATCGCCCGGACCACGGTCAAGGCCTTGCGAAAGAACGTGACCGCCAAGTGCTACGGCGGAGACATCTCGCGCAAACGCAAGCTGCTCGAAAAGCAAAGGGAAGGCAAGCGCCGCATGAAGGCGGTGGGCAACGTGGAGATCCCCCAAGAGGCCTTCTTGGCCTTGCTCAAAATCGATCGCTAGAGCAAAAGGCGGCGGGCCGCGTCGGCCAAGGTCACCGGTTCCATCTGCTTTTCCGTCAAGGTCCCGACCACCTTGCGCAAGATCTCCTTCCGGCGCTCGAGTGGTATCCGAAGATGAGGCAGGTGCCGCTTCAGATAGGCCAAGCCGTCTGCGTCAGCGTCGATAAAATCGGTCCCGCTCACCTGTAGGTTGATGAACGGCTGCTTAGACGCCGACCGCGCCGCGAGGCCGGCCGGCAGCGCGGTCATGACCGCCAGGCTCCTTGCGGTCAGCGGCCATCTCGCGCTCGTGACGACGCTCAGGGGAATCTCGGCCATGCCGCTTCCCCGAGACCAGACGGCGTCCGCCCCGATTCGAAAGGGGTACAAAGGCGCACCGAGGAGCCTCGGATCGAACAGGAGCTGCTCAGACAACGCGTGGGTCAGCTTGTTGACCCCCACGGTCACAGCTCTGCCGACAAAATGGCTCGGGCACGGGAATATCGAGGAATCGTACAGATAGTTGTGTCTCTCCAGCAACGCGACCAGCCCCCGGTGGAGGTTGTACCCCGGCGCGCGAAACCCCACAGGGCGGGTGCCGGTCGCGCTCACAATGGCGTGCTCGGCATCGATAAGCTCTCGCCGCTGCTCGGCGCTCGTCAGCGCGGCGAGGTCGAAACGGTGGGAGAATGTGTGGTTGCCCAGCTCGAACCCGCGGAACGTCAGATCGCGCAAGACGGCACCGGCTTCGGGGTTCTCGAGCAGGTCTTTTCCCACCACGAACACCGTCGCCACTATCTGCTCTTCTTCGAGGAACCTGGCGATGCGCGGCAGCGCTCTTCGATAGACGACGTGCGCCGTGTCGCCTCTCGGCGCTCCCAGGCCAAAGGCTCGGTGATAGCAGTGCAGCCCGTCCAAATCCACGCTGACAGTCAGCAGCGCCATCGGTCCTCCCTGTGTGAGTCCAAGCACCCCTCGAGCCGGCTTTTAAAAAACCATAACATCCGCCGGCGTGTTTGTCCTCGCGCGC
>JAABTR010000615.1 GCA_011389755.1 Deltaproteobacteria bacterium
GAAGACCCCGCGGCGAGCCATATCTTGACGCTCCCGGCCGAATCGGGGAGGTAGCCGACAGCCCCACGGTACTCCAGGGCAAAACGCCCGAAGTCATCCAGGGCGGAGAAGGCGGTGCCCTCGGCCGAAAGGAGCACCTTCCTGCCTAAGAAGTGGCCCGTCACTGCCAGCGAGGTCACCCCTTGATGACCCACGTCGAGATCGGCGAGGACCGCTTGTTCGGCAAAACGCAGACGCACGCCCGCGTTTAAAGCCGCCGAGAACATGCAAAGATGATAGTCCACGATGGCGGTCGGCGCGAGCACCGGCCCTTTTTCCCCGGCGAAGTTGAGCTCGTCTCCCGAGGGGAGGGTCACGGCGACGTCCATGGCGAGCCCCCACCTGCGCTGATCCGGCACCTCGGCTCGCCCGCCCAAAAACCGGGCTTTGACATGCCCGCGTATATCCCGAAGCGCCGAGCTGGCGAGCACGTAGTCAGCCTCTTGAGCACCCTCTGGCAAAAAAGGCGTGGCGCCGACTCCGCTCTGCTCGAACACGAGGGGCAAAACGAGGCCGAGCTGAACATAGTCGAGGATCCCGAAAGCCCACAGAAAATCAGCTCCCCAGACGTTGCGGACGAGCCAGCTGGTGTCGCCGCTCGCCACATCCTCGACCCCGAGCGGTTTGCGGTGGTAGCCCACCGACGTGCCGAAAGTCACATTGGCGTGGGGGACGATATCGCTGGACTGCACCGATGGAAAGTTGCTGGGCCCAGGCGCGGTCCACAGAAGCTGACTGTCGACGCCTTCCCCTTCCCTGTCTTCGCCGCGCGCTGCGCCCGGCGGGCAGGATATAAGCGCCGCCGCCACGACGGCGGCATACATGAAGCGAAATCGATACATCAACACACTGCGCTCCTCGTGTCTTCTCTTCGTCTCATCCAAAAGGTCCCCCGCACGCAGTGTCAGTGTCCCCGTGACTTGGTCTGGGGCCCCGCCTCGAGGTTGACCCTGACTTTGTCGGGAACGATAGAAGTGACCTCAACGTTTTCGGGGACCCCTCTCAGAGTCACCTGAGCGATAACGGTGCCCGGGTGGCTGCCCTGCTCTTCGGTCAACGAGACAACTGGCTTGATTTTAGACGGATCGAGATGCTCCAAGGCGACCTGTGGACCGCTAAGGGCCACCGAGACCTGTTTGGGTGCCGTCCTGCCCATCAGATCGGTCCCCTCGACCCGCACCAATAAACCGGATATCACCCTCTGACCAGGCGTCCACTTCACGTCAAAAGAGACTCGCATCTCAT
>JAABTR010000616.1 GCA_011389755.1 Deltaproteobacteria bacterium
GAAGAGGCGAGCCGGATGTGCGACCGCGTCGAGAATCCGGCCCCGCTCTCCGGGCGCTGCCCTGTCATCCTCAAGACCGACATGACCCACCTGGCCAACAAGGGGGAGCCCCAAGACAGCATCCTCGCCGGGCTGTACGACGCGGTCTGCGAGAATGTCCAGGTGCTCATCAAGCCGCGGGTCAGCCCGAGGAGGCTGACGGTCATCGGAGGCGTCGCCCGCTGCAACCGAATCCATCGTCATTTTGAAAGTTTTGGGCGCAAACACGGCATGGACCTCCAAAAGCTGGACGGGGACGACGGTCTCTTCGTCGAAGCGCTGGGCTGCGCCGGCATCGCCACCCAGAGCGACCTCCCGATGCCCGCGCTGGACGCCCTCGTCAAACAGCCGGAGCGCCGAGCCCTCGACCGCCTGCCCGCGCTCGGCGATTACCTGGACCGGGTCAAGCGGCTGAGCGCCCCCCCAAAGAAAGAGGTCCGCGAGGATGCCCGCCTGATTCTGGGATACGACATCGGATCGACCGGTTCGAAGGCGGTCGCCATCGATGCCGAATCGGGTGATGCCGTCTGGGAAGGGTACATCAACACCAGCGGCGCCCCCGTCAAAGCCGCCCATGAGCTCACCGACCAGTTTGTCCGTGGGCCGCTGGGGCAAAACCCGGTCCTCGCGGTAGGAGCCACGGGCAGCGGGCGGGAGATCGTCGGTTCGCTCATGACCACCTGTTATGGCGGGGACAAGGTCTTCGTGCTCAACGAGATCGCGGCGCACGCCGAGGGGGCGCTGCGTTACGATCCCAGGGTCGACACGATCTTCGAGATCGGAGGCCAAGACGCCAAGTACATCCGCCTGTCCGGCGGTCGCGTGATAGACTCGGCGATGAACGAGGCATGCAGCGCGGGCACCGGATCTTTCATCGAGGAGCAGGGCAAGAGATTTCAAGGAATCGATGACGTCGTCGCCTTGGGCGCCGAAGCGCTGCGAGCGGATTACGGCGTCTCTCTCGGCCAGCACTGCAGCGTCTTCATGGCCGAGGTCATCGCCGCGGCCGTCGCTGACAGTGTGCCAAAAAGGTCCATCATAGCGGGCATTTACGACTCGATCATACAGAACTACTTGAACCGGGTCAAAGGCAGCCGCTCGGTGGGGCAGGTGATCTTCTGCCAGGGGATGCCGTTTGCGGCCGACGCCCTCGCCGCGGCCGTCGCGAGGCAGACCGGGGCAGAGGTGATCATCCCGCCGAATCCGGGGACGGTGGGGGCCTTGGGCATCGCCTTGCTCACGCGCAAGCAGCTGGACGCGAAGCTGGCTTCGCCCTTGACCCTGACCCGCTTTCAAGAATCGAAGGTCGTCAAAAAAGACGTGTTTGTCTGCCGTTCCACCAAGGGCTGTGGAGGCAGCGGAAACAAGTGCCGGATCGACAGAATCACCACCGTCGTGGACGGAAAATCGAAAAAGTTCACCTGGGGCGGCGGCTGCTCTTTGTACGACGCGGGCACGGCGAAGAACAAGCTGCCGGACTTGACGCCCGACCCTTTCCGGGAGCGCGAAGATCTGGTCAAAGAGCTCTTGGACGAGCTGAAGAGCCGCTCGGGGCGGCCGGTGGTCGCCTTGACCGACGAGTTCGTGCTCAAGAGCCTGACGCCCTTTTTCATGACATACCTCTACCGGCTCGGGTTCGACCTGGAGCTTTACACCGGAGCCGACCAGACCGTCCTCAAGCGGGGCATCGAGGGAGCCAATGTGCCTTTTTGCGCCCCGATGCAGCAGTACCACGGGGTCGTCGGGAAGATGGCCGAGGGCGCGCCTGATTACCTGTTCTTGCCCATGGTGCGCAACATCCCCAAAATTCGAGACGAGCGCAAGGCGCGGCTTTGCCCCATCGTCCAGGGGAGCGCGGATATCCTCAGGCTGGATATCGATCTGCCCCCCGGCTGCCGCCTGCTGACGCCGGTCGTCAACTTCGGCCCCGAGAACATGCGCTCGAGGCTCTTCGAGCAGAGCTGTGAGGAGATCGCAAAGCAGCTCGGACTAAAAACCGACTGGCGAAGATCCTTCGAGGAGGCCGTGGAGGCGCAAGAATCTTTTGACCGAAGATGCGAAGAGATCGGACGCACGGCGCTCGCGTTTTGCGAGGAAAAAAATATCACGCCGGTGGTGGTTCTCGGCCGCGCCTACACGATTTACAACGACGTGCTCAACTCCAACGTCCCCACAATCCTGCGGGAGCAGGGCGCGCTGCCCATCCCGGTGGACTGCTACCCGGTGGACGACCGGGTTCCCACTTTCCAGAACATGTACTGGGGCCACGGGCAGCGAAGCCTCAGAGCGGCGGAGCAGGTCCGGACCACAGAGGGCATCTACAGCGTCTACTGCAGCAACTACTCCTGCGGCCCCGACAGCTTCAACATCCACTTTTACAGCTACATCATGGAGGGCAAGCCCTTCTCGATCATCGAAACCGACGGCCACTCGGGCGACGCGGGCACGAAGACGCGGATCGAAGCGTTTTTGTACTGCGTCCACGAAGACATCCAGCGGGGCGGCAACGGATCCAAGAAGAACCGCTTCGAAAAATTCGACAAGCAGTTCGAGGGCTTAGCCGAGATCCGAGCGCGAGACGCCACCGTCCTCATCCCCCGAATGGGAAACACGGCAAAATCGCTGGCGGCGTGCCTGCGGGGGATCGGGATCTCGGCTGAGGCGCTGCCGGTGACCCAGCGAGGGGATCTCGAGACGGGACGCCGCCACACGTCCGGCAAGGAGTGCGTCCCGATGATCCTCACCCTCGGGGCGCTCATCCGAAGATTGGAGAACGAGCCGGACAAAACCCGGCACTTCTCCTACTTCATGCCCACTTCCAGCGGACCGTGTCGGTTCGGGACCTACAACACCCTCCACAAGATGGTCATCGAGCGACTCGGCTACAAGGAGCGGGTGGGGTTTTGGACACCCGTGGATGAAAACTACTTCGAGACCGTGGAAGACGGCTTCGCCGCCATCGTGTTCGCCGGCTTCATGGCGTCGGATCTCCTCCTGGCGGCGCTGTACGACACGCGGCCCATGGAAACGCAAAGAGGCGAGTCGGACGATATCTACGAGTACTACCACGACCAACTCATGGAGCTGCTCGAGCGAGGCGCGGCGGGTGACCTCTCGTCCCCGGCGGTCACCGCGCAGGTCATCAGCGGAAATCTCTGGGGTATCAGCCGACTCCTGCGCAGGGCCGGACAGGCCTTCGCCTCCATCAAAGGGGAGGGCGACCTCCCGACCGTCGTGGTGGTGGGCGAGATCTATGTGCGCTGCGATCCTTTCGCAAACGGCGAGGTGGTCCGTAAGCTGGAGCAAAGGGGCATCCGGGCGCGCTTCGCTTCGTTTTACGAATGGATCGAGTACACCGACTACCAGGAAAACCCGAAGCGCTCCGCAGCGGATTACGCGGCGTCTTTTCTCCAGGCGACCATTTTGCAACAGACCTATCAGTGCATGGCCGATCTTTTGGACTGGCCCCGCAGAACGACGATCCACGACTCCATCCACGCCGCCAAGCCGTACATCCGGGAGGAGCTCGCCGGCGAAGCCATCTTGACCCTGGGCGCGCCGTTGCACGAGTGGCGCGAGGGACACATCGACGGCGTCGTGAGCGTCGGCCCCCTCGAGTGCATGCCCAACAAGATCGCCGAGGCCCAGTTCCACCACGCCGCGGAGCAGGAGGGGATCGTCTCCTTGACCCTCTCCCTCAACGGCGAACCTTTGGACGCCGAAGTTTTGGACAACTTCGCCTTCGAGGTAAGGTCCGAGTACGACAGGCGCACGGGCGGTGACGAAGACAGGCGAAAATCGACGTATCCCCCTCGCGTTAGCCGCCGCAGCTGGATCCCCCAGAGCCGAACCCGCTTGAGCGACTAGATCTTACCCTTTCTGGATTAACTGGAATCGCTGTCGTTTCTCGGCCCTGTAAAAAAGCATGACGTAGCGACTCTTTTGCCCTACCATTGTAAAAAGAAACATTCGGAGGTGCGATGAGACGAGCCACATGGATCTTCTTTTCGGTGTTTGCCGCGGCGGCATTTTTGTGTTCGTGTTCGCGGTCCGCGATCCCCATGGACATCGATGGAGACGGCATCCCCGACGATGAGGACTCCGAGATCGGGGGCTGGACCGATTCCGAGTCGAGCGACCCCGGTTTCCCCGGTGACACCTCCTATGGTGAGACCGACGACGGCCGGCCCGGCACAGATCCCGGCGGCGACACCGAGCGCACCTCGAACCCGGACACCGGCGACACCGAGCGCACCTCGAGTCCGGACACCGCCGATAGCGGCGATGACACCCTCCCGGCCACGAACGACCCCGATGACAGCGGCTCGCAGACCGACACCGATTCGGCGATCCCATACCCTCCGGCGGCCGTGCGGATGTGGAAGTGCATCATCTGCGAGTGAGCTTAGCCTCCCGCGGGACGGCGTGTTATATTTCGCGCACCCGTGAAAAATCCGAAGCAAAGCAACGACGTCGATAGGAACAGGGCCGGTCGAAGCAGCGGAGCCGCCGGTTCGCCCTGGATTTGGGATCGGCTCAGATCCGGCATCCACGATTTCGAAGAGTCAGCCGTGTTCGGCGCTTTT
>JAABTR010000104.1 GCA_011389755.1 Deltaproteobacteria bacterium
TACGACATCGCCGGCAAGTCGTTCGGCATCCCCGTCCGCATCACCGCCCGGACCTACGCCGGTCGCCGGGGGGTGGTGAACATCGACCGGGAGGTCCAGCTCTCAGGGGCCGTGCACGACAAAGGCGCCCTCATCCTCGTGGGGTACTTAGGCGGCCGTTACGCCCAGGAGCAGACCCTCGGTCTGTCGGCGTCGATCACCTTCGAGCAGTCCTACGACGAGATCGACGGCGACTCCGCCTCGAGCGCCGAGCTGTTCGCGCTTTTGTCGGCGCTCTCCCAGGTCCCCATAAACCAGGGCATCGCGGTGACCGGCTCGGTCAATCAGCTCGGAGAGATCCAGCCCATAGGCGGGGTCAACGAGAAGATAGAGGGCGTCTTTCGGGTCTGCAAGCAGCGGGGCCTGACCGGGCGGGAAGGGGTGGTCATCCCCCGGGCCAACATCAAGAACCTCATGCTGGACGCGGAGATCGTCGCCGCGGTCAAAGCGGGCGAGTTCCACATCCACGCGGTCTCCACCATCGACGAGGGCATCGAGGTCCTCACCGGCCGCCCGGCGGGCACCGTCCGCGCGGACGGCACCTGGACTCCGGGCAGCATCAACGCCCTGGTGGCCGAGAAGCTCGCCTCCTTGCTCGGCGTGGTCGCCTCGGAGCGCGGCGTGCAGACCGCGCTCGATCTGGAGCTGTGAGTCAAAACGAGGCCTCTCAATATTCCAGCTTGAAACCGAAGGACGGGATCAGCGGCAGGCCGTAGAAGTATCGCCGCTGTGAGTAGTCGTACAGGTAGTCGTAGCCTTCGGGGTTGCGCTGGTTGTAGACGTTTTGCACGTCCACGTAGACCGAGAGCGCGAGCGCTTTGAGGTCCCAGGTCTTGTCGATCCGCAGGTCGAGCTGGTGGAATATCGGCAGCCGGTCGGCGTTGGTCCGCCCGAAGATGGGGAGGTAGATGTCGGAGTCGGCGTCGTAGACCGCCCCGTTTACTGGCGTGATGGGGTTGCCGCTGACCAGCCGGAATCGAAGGCCCGCCTCCCAGCCGCGGCCCAAGACCGCGCTCGCGACGATCGTGAGGATGTGGGTCTGATCGAAGTCGAACAGGCGCGGATCATCCCCGGGGTGGTCGATGCGACTGCTCTTCATGAGGGTGTAGGAGATCCAGCCGAAGAACCGGTCGGTCGGGTGGTGCTTGAGCAGAAACTCCAGACCGTAGACCCGCCCCGTGCCGTCGTTGTTGAAGCGCTCTTGGACGCGCTCGCCGCCTCTGTCCATGAGCTCGGTGGAGGACACCACGAGCCCGGAGATGTCTTTGTAAAAGCCCTCCAGGCCCACCTCGATGTTTTCCGTGAGCTTTTGCTCCACGCCGGCGCTGTAGTGGATCGCGCCTACGAGCCCGATGTCCGGGTTTCCGAAGGGCGGCTCGCTCGACGCTTCGTCGGGAACCTGGTGGAACAGGCCGACGCCGCCTTTGAGCAGCGTGCCGGAGAACAGCTCGAAGCGGGCGGCGAAGCGGGGATCCACGGCCAGCTGCTCGATGCGCTGGTAGTAGTCGAGCCGCAGGCCGTTTATGAGCCGCAGGCTCGGTATGGGGCGCACCTCCGCCTCCACGTACCATCCGGGGCGGGCGAACCAATCGCGGCCCTCGAGCTCGAGGGTCTGGGTGTTGGCCGTCAGCGGGTCCATCGGCTCACCCTCCATGGGGATAAGATCCGGCGCGCGGATGGTGTACTTGGCGAAGTTCACCTCCGAGTCCAGGCCGGTGCGCAAGATAAGCGCCTCGCCCGGCTTGAACTCCAGCTCGTCGCGGACGTAGATGGGGACGGCGTCGAGGTCGAACTGGAACAGCTCCCCGAAGCGCGAGCGGCTGAGCTGATAGCCCACCGCGACGTTCAGTGAGTTGCCGAGGCGCTCGGTGAGCTCGGTGTCGAGGCGGGCCTGGAGCTGGTGGAAGCTGATGGCCACCGCCAGATCGCCGGAGAAGTTGGGGTTCTCCACTGTGATATCGCCCGAGACGAGCACCAGCCGGTCGTCCGAGCCGTAGGCGAACAGGCGGAGGTTGGTTTTCGACGACGGGTGGTAGTCGGCGATGAGCTGGTAGTCGTAGTAGCGCGGGGCCAGGGTGAAGCTGAACCCGCCGTTGTCGGGCATCACCAGGTTGATGATGCCGTCGATGTAGCTGCGCCGCGCGGAGACCGCGACGGACCAGTCCTCGCTGACGGGTGTCTCGACCAGGGCGCTGATGTCGAACACGTCGGCGTCCACGTAGCCGTGGAACCTGTCGACGGCGGGCGCGCGGGGGGTCACCTCGACGATGCCGCCGGTCGCGCCGCCGTACCGCACCGAGTAGTTCCCGGGGAAGAAGTCGATGCGCTCGAGAAGGTCCGAGTTTATCACCGAGGTGAGCCCCCCGAAGTGGTAGAGCAGGGGGACCGGGTGCTGGTCGAAGAAAAAGCGAGAGTCCCCCGGGGAGCTGCCTCGCACGATGAGCGCCCCCGAGATGCCCGGCGCCCGCGCCATGCCGGGCAGGTTCTGCACCGACCGCAGGGCGTCGCCGCCGGTCCCGGGGATGCGGGTGATCTCCCGCCGGGTGATCTCCCGCCGGGTCACCTCTCGCGGGGGGCGGCGCCCGCGCACCACCGTCTCGTACATGGCCGCCTCCAGCTCCAGGCGGTAGATGACCTCCTTGGTCTCCCCCGGCTCGAGCTCCTCCTCGGCGCCGAGCGGCTCGTATCCGGGCAGGGCGATCTCCACCCGGTAGGCCCCCGGGCTGAGGTCGGAAAAGACGAAGGCCCCGTTTTCGTCGGCGGTGATAGGTCCCACCGGGGGCGAGGAGCGTTGCGTGTCGTCGTCGGCCCGGGCGGCGAGGGGCTCAATCGCGAGCGAGGCCCCGGGCAGAGACAGCCCGTCCATGTCTGTGACGATCCCTGAGAGGGTCGCCGTTTCCTGGGCGATCTCCTCGTCGCTGGAACCCTCCCCCTCTTCGCGCAGGAAAAAGGTGTAGCGGTAGACCACGCGCGAGGGGATCGGTTCGCCGCCCCGCCGCGCCGGCTCGAAGACGAACTGCCACATGGCGGCCTCGGCGGCGTCGTCGAAGCCCCGCCCGGCGCTTTCTTGGATTTCGACTCCGGTGACGCTCCCGCTCTCGTCCACGTCGAGGACCGCGACCACCTCGGCTTCGATCCCTGCCTCAAACGCCTCGGGAGGATATGCCGCTTCGACGTAGTGGACGAGCTCTGGGGGCTCGAGCAGGGGCGCGCCCGTGTCGCCGTCCTCGGCGCTCTGGGCGAAGGCGGCGCCCGGCGGCATAAGACCGGCGGTGAGCGCTGCCAGGGCGATGATGCGAGAGAGGATCATTTTGATCCTTTTGACATACCACGGAACCCAAAGCTCCTAAAAGAGCCCCGCGCCACTTTGGATACAGGGCGGATGAGGCAAGCATGTCATATGTGCCGTTTGCGTGACGGCGTGAAGTTCACTTGCTTCTTGCGCCTTCGCGGTTGCGGTTTTAACATCGGCGGCCGGACATCGGCCATTGAACTTTTCGGGGTCAAACTCCGGCGCGAAAACGACCGCCGGTGAGAGGTTGCCCACTATGACATACGACGACACCACAAACACATGCGCGCGCTGCGGCGTCCCCATTCGGGCCAAGGAGCTGTTGTGCCAGGTGTGCGCAAAAGAAGATACGATGCAGACCCTCATGCGCCCCTGCCCGGCGTGTGGGGCCGCCAACCCCCAGGGGGTGAAGGACTGCCAGGAGTGCGGCACGCCTCTCGAGGGCGAACCGGGCTTGGAAGGTCAACGGGCCATGGACGACGAGATCACCAACCCGGGGATCCCGGTGGTGATGGCCCGGCGCGCCGAGCTCCAGGTCCTCGTGGACTGTCTGGACCTGTGCCTCGACGAGGGAAGGGCCGGTGGGGTTATCGTCACCGGTGAGCCCGGTATGGGCGCGACCACGTTGCTCAAGCACTTCGCCGATCGGATCACGGATAAAGTCCCCAAGGAACGGATCTACTACCTGCTGGGCCGGGAGGGCGCGGAGACGTACGCGCTGCTCCGGCGCATGTTGCGCCGCCGGTTCAAGCTGGAGAGCGGCATCGATCCTTTGACCAGCCGTCTGAGCCTGATCAATCAGGTGGGCAAGACCATCGGACACGAGTCGGCGGCGCTGGTCACCGAGACAGCGCATCTCTTGGGCTACCTCGCCGGCGTCTCTTTCCCCCAGAGCCCCGTGCTCAAGGAGATCGAATCCAACGCCGAGCTCATGAAGCGGCGACTCACCGACGCGCTCGTGCGATTTCTCGAGGCCGATTGCGCCAAGGCGCCGCTGGTCCTGATCTTCGACGACCTGCAAAAGGCCACCGCCGAGGGCCAGCGGTTCTTGGTGGAGGCTCTGACGCGCATTCACAGCGTGCCTCTGTGCACCGTCCTCGGAGGACGGCCCGAGGTCGGCGATCTGGTGAGCAACGACAAGGTGGTGCGGGTGAATTTCGAGCCCCTCGACGACGAGGCGATGCGCAGCCTGTTCACCGCCTTTTTGCCCGACCTGTCGTCGCCCCCACCCGAGCTCGAGGAGGCCACCATCGGCCGCTCGGCCGGCAACCCGGGCTCCCTCCACGAGCTGTGCGCTCTGTTGGTGGAGTCCAAGGTGGTCGACACGAGCACGTCGCCCTGGACCGCCGACGTCTCCAAGCTCGTGGTGGCCGATATCCCGGTCCGGCTCATCGACGCCCTCAAGGCGCGCTTCGAGCAGCTCGAGCCGCGGGATCGCCGCACCTTGCAGCACGCGGCCATCATCGGTGAGGTCTTTTGGGACGAGGCGGTGGTCGCGCTCCTGCGCCAGAGCAAGCCGATGCACGAAAAACTCACCGCCGCTCAGATCTGGGCGGACGACTCAGAGCAGCTCACAGTGACCTCGGCGCTGGACAGGTGCGTCGATCGGCAGTTCGTCGTGCAGTTGCCGGATGTCGACCTGCGAGGCAGCGTCAAGTACGCCTTCGCGCGCAGCGGCATCCGCGCGGAGATCTTGGAAGATGTCGACTTCAAGACGCAGCGCCGCGGGCACTACCTGGTGGCCCAGTGGCTCGAGCGGGCGTGCCACGGCGCGCTGACCGTGCTCCACGAGCAGGTGGCCGAGCACTGGGAAGCCGCCGGAGAGCACCACAGGGCGGCCATGGCCACGTTGGCCGCGGCTCGCTACGCGCGCTCGCGGTACCTGAACATCAAGGCCATACGGCTCTTCGAGCGGGGGATCGCCTTGGCCGACTCCGAGGACCGCTCGCTCCTGGCCGAGGCCTACCACGATGTGGGCTGCATCCACGAGCTGCTCGGCGACTATGACGCGGCCGAGGCGTGTTTTACGAAGATGCTCTGGCACGCGTGGATATTGGCTTCTCGGAGCAAGGCCGGCGCCGCGCTCAACAAGATAGGCCGCCTGTACCGCGCCCGGGGAGACGGGGCCGCCGCGCGGGCGTACATCAACCGGGGGATGTCGCTGTTCAACGCCGCCGGGGACGAAAAAGGGGCCGCGGCCTGTCTGGCCGACCTGGGCGAGCTGGCCCGCAGGGAGGGTTCCTACGACAGGGCCTACAAGCTGGTCAGCGAGGCGCTGGTGTTGCAGAGGCGTTTCAACAACAAGCTGTCCATCGCCGTGTGCCTGCACAGTCTGGGGCACATCGACGCGGCCAGGGCCCGCTACAGCCAGGCCGAGAAGCACCTGGAAGAGGCGCTGAGCCTCAGGCGCGGGGCCGAGGACAAGGGGGGCATGGCGCACACCCTGTCGGCGCTGGCCATCGTGCTGTTCAGTCGGGGGGACTACGACCGGGCCATCGCCCGCTGGGAGGCGGCCTTGACCTTGTCCGAGGAGGTCGGTGACCGCAGGATGCTGGCGGTGGTTCACAATAACTTGGGAGAGGCGCTGCGGGAGCAGGGTCAGCTCGACGCGGCCATGGGACACTTTCAGGCGTGCGAGAAGATCGTGACCAACCTGGACGACCGCCTCTTGCACGCCGAGGTCTCGCGAAACATGGGCATCTCGCTTCAGCGCAAGGGGGAGCTGGAGACGGCGCGGGAGTACCTCACCCGGTCGCTGGAGATGTCGCGCCAGATCGGGGGCCGGGAGCTCGAGGGGCTCGCGCACAGAGCCCTGGGCGAGCTGAGCGCCGCCACTGTCTGGGACGCCTCGAACACCGCGGGGCAGGACGAGGCGGCGGCGCATTTCGAAAAAGCGCTGGAGATCTTTCGGGCGATTGGAAATGAGTTCGAGTTGGCGCGGACCCTGCACGCCGTCGGGAACCGGCTGCTCGAACGCGGCGAAGTGGACGCGAGCCGCGAGAGGCTCGAGGAGGCCCAGGAGATCTTCGAGCGGATCGAGTCCAAGGCCGGTGACAAGGTCAGCCGCACCATCAGCGAGATCCTCTCCCAGTCGAGCCCAACGCCGAACGCGGCCGCGGCCGCGGCTTCGGACCGGGCGCAGGGCATGGAAGGTGAGCGCAAGAGCGACTGGGGAGCGCTCATGGGTAAGCTCAACTTCCCGTCTTTCGTCCGAGATCGCGGCAAGAAACCCGCGCCGGCCGGCAGCGAGCACACGGACAATGAGGACGATGACGGTTACAAGGACATGACCGATGAGATCGAGGTCATGGACAACGAGGAGGATTGAGGATGGCGGAAAAACCGGCAGGGCCCCCAAAGGGCGCTTCGCAAAAAGGACGGCTCAATATCAAGGTCGCGGACGACGTCGCTCGAGGCGTCTACTCAAACTTCTCCATCTTGCACAACAATGAAAACGAGTTCGTGCTCGATTTCGTGTTTGTGGAGCCCCAGAGGGCTCAGGGGCAGGTGGTCTCCCGGGTGACCACGAGCCCGAAGTCCGCCAAGCGCCTATTGGCCGGTCTTCAAAGGATGGTCGCTGTGTACGAGGAGCGGTTCGGAGAGATAAACCTCGCCCAGGAGCCCCCCGACCCCAAGGGCACCTACCACTGATTAAAAAGTGCTTCGGAGGCTGTCGTGATCACAGTCGAGAATCTGACAAAGAGATACGCCGCGACCACCGCGGTGGATGGCCTCAGCTTCGAGGTCTCCTCCAGGGAGGTCCTTGGGTTTTTGGGGCCCAACGGCGCGGGAAAATCGACCACCTTGCGCATCTTGACCGGTTTTTTGGCGGCCAGCTCGGGCCGGGTCGAGGTGGACGGCCTCGATGTGGCCGCGCATCCCGGCGCGGTCAAGCAGGTGGTGGGCTACCTGCCCGAGAACGTGCCGCTCTACGGCGAGATGCGCGTCACCGAGTACCTGCGCTACAGGGCCGCGCTGAAGAACGTCCCGAGAGCCAAGAGGACGGCGGCGGTGGACGAGGCGGTGGAGCGCTGCCGCGTAGGTGACGTGCGCCGCCGCATCATCGGGCAGCTGTCCAAGGGCTACCGGCAGCGGGTGGGGATGGCCGATGCCCTGGTCGGCGATCCGAAGATCCTGGTGCTCGACGAGCCCACCATCGGGCTCGACCCCAACCAGATCCGCCAGGTGCGCGGGCTCATCAAGGAGCTCGGGCGGGAGCGCACGGTTATCTTGTCGAGCCACATCCTCCCCGAGGTCGAGGCCGTGTGTTCGCGGGTGCTCATCCTCGCCGGCGGAAAGCTGCGCGGCCAGGGAAACCCGGACGAGCTGCGCGCCAAGCTGCAGGCGAAGAGCGGGGCCGTGGTGGTGGAGCTGCTCGAGCCCGAAGATGACGTGGAAGCCCTGCTCGGCGCCGTCGAGGGCGTCGATCGGGTCAGCCGCGTGCAGATGACGGGCCGCGGCCTGGTCCGCGTCGTCCTGGCGGCGCGCGAGGATCTGGCGGTTCGGGAGCGGGTCTTCGAGATGGCCCGAAAAAAGGGGCTGCGCCTGGTCGGTCTCTCGGCCGAGCCGGCGTCTTTGGAGGATGTCTTCGTGCAGATAACCACCGAGGAAGCCGA
>JAABTR010000105.1 GCA_011389755.1 Deltaproteobacteria bacterium
GCTGCGCCTGGTCGGTCTCTCGGCCGAGCCGGCGTCTTTGGAGGATGTCTTCGTGCAGATAACCACCGAGGAAGCCGAGAGAGACTCAGCCGAACCCAAAAACGAACACGAGCGCGAAGGCTCGGGAGGTGGCTCGTGAATCTCTTCGCTCAGCTTAAGAAGGAACTGTCGACGTTTTTTCATTCGCCGCTGGCGTACGTGCTCTTGACCGCGGCCCTCGTCATCAACGGGATCGTGTTCTTGGTCATCGTGCAGTTTCTGTCCGATCCCCGCTCGGGTCACGGCGCCGCCATGCAGCTCCTCTTCGGGGGCACGGCGTTTTTCTACCTGCTCAACATCGCGGTGGCGTCTCTCATCACCATGCGATCACTGGCCGAGGAGGCGCACACCGGGACCCTCGAGACGCTCCTGACGGCGCCTATCAGCGAGACCCGGGTTGTGCTCGCCAAGTTTTTCGCGGCGGTGGTGTTCTACGCCGCGGTCTGGGCGCCGACCCTCGCCTACGTCGCCCTGCTGGCCCGCCACTCGGACCTGGATCCGGGCCCCATCGCGTCGGGTTACCTGGGCACCTTGGGGATGGGCACGATGTTCTTGGCGGTGGGGATCTTCTTCTCGGCGATCTCCCGCAACCAGATCATCTCCGCGCTCTTGACCTTCACGGCGACCATGGGGCTTTTCTTGGTGGGCGCTTACGAGTTCGTCAGCCCCGCCACGGCGCCGGACTCTTTTTTGCGCTACGTGAACCTGTGGACCCACATGGAGGAGTTCGGTCGCGGCATCGTGGACACGCGGCACCTCATTTACTACGGATCGGTCTCGGCGGCGATGCTGTTCGCGGCGGTTTTGGCGCTCGGGGCCAGGAGGTGGCGAGGATGAGCGGCTCGAACGTCAAACGAGGCGACCGGGGCGGCTTTGGAGCGCGTGCCCAGGGGCGAGCGGCCACAAACGCGGTCGTCTCCGCGCTTGGGGTCGCCGTGATCCTCGTCGCCGTGAACTACCTGTCCAACCGCCACTACGTCCGCGCCGATTGGACGTCGTCCCAGATCTACACCCTGTCGGACAAATCCCAAAAGGTGGTCGAGGGCCTGGGCCGGCCCGTGCGCATGATCGCCATGTGGAGCCAGGCCGATGAGCGATTCCCTGACGTCAAGGAGCTCCTGGACCGCTACGCCGCGGCGTCGCCGCACCTGTCGGTGGAGGTGGTCGACCCGGACCTGGACCCCGACAGAGTCCAGCTCCTCATCGATCGCTACGGCGCCAAGATGGTGGATGTGGGCGGCGTGGTGGGGGTCGAGGCCGCGGTCATCGTAGTCTCGGGTCAGGACGTGAGGTTCGTCCACGCGAGCGAGTTCGAGAGCTTTGACGCCGCCGCCGGCCTGTATGGCTCGGACGGCGACCGCCAGGAGGGGATCTCGGGCTACCAGGCCGAGCAGGCGCTCACCTCGGCGGTGCTCACCGTGTCGTCGGACGCGCAGCACACGATCTGTTTCACCCAGGGCCACGATGAGTGGGTCTTCGAGGGCTATGGGGCCCGCGCCCTGGGGCACCTGAAAAACTCCCTGACCCAGGACGGCTACAAGACCCAGGCGATCGCGGTGACACAGGCGAAGCCGGTGCCAGGCACCTGCGACGCGGTCATGGTCATCGGCCCCTCCAAGGCCTTCTTGAGTGAAGAGGCCGCGGTCTTGGAGAGATACGTGCGCGGGGGCGGGCGCCTCGGTCTGTTCCTCGATCCTCTCATGCAGGGGGAGACCTTCACGCCGACAGGGCTGGAGTCGATGACGGCGCAGCTGGGGATCGCGCTGGGCCGAAACATCGTCTTCGAGACCGACGCCCGCAGGCTGGTGGGCCCCAGCCCGCTGACCTTCGTCGCCTCGGAGATGACGGCCCACGGGGCCGTGAAGCACTTGAGGTTGCCCGAGGGGATGGGGGCGGATCTGCAGACCGAGCTGGGCGCTTACCCGGTGGTCTTTGCCACGGCCCGCTCCTTGCGCCCCATGGACTCGGCGGAGGTGGTGGCCGAGCCGCTGGCGCGCAGCTCGGCCCAGTCGTGGGGCGAGACCGAGGTCGCGTCGATCGTGGAGACCGACAAGACCCCGCAGCGCGGCGACGCAGACGTCCAGGGCCCCGTCACCGTAGCCATGGCCTCGGTGGTGGGGACAAAGGGCTCAGGCCGGGAGGAGGGGCGGCTGGCGGTGGTGGGCGACGC
>JAABTR010000106.1 GCA_011389755.1 Deltaproteobacteria bacterium
GACGTGCTCGACGAACAGCTCTTCGTCAACGCGGGCCTGAGCAACCGCGACTTCTGGGCCGGCGTCGCCGGGTGGCTCTCGGACCGCGGGGAGCTCATCTCCTTGACGCCCAAGGACCCCGAGCACGTCCGCCTGAACCTGACCGACGACGAGTGGAGCTTCATGGTGCAGGCCGTGGGCGGGGAGCTCGTGTTCTTCATCATCTTGGGGGTCATCGTTTGGCTGCGCCGAAGGAGCTAGAGACATGAAGAACAAGACGGTGATCGCGATACTGGTAGCGGCGGGGCTGCTCACGACCTACATCGCTTTTTTCGAGCGCGGCCGCATGACGACCACCGAGCTCGATGAGCGCAAGAACAGGGTCTTCCTCGATTTCCGGCGAGGCGACGTGGACGCTTTGACCCTCGTCTCCAAAGATGGACAGCGCACCGAGCTCAAAAGGGTCGCGGCGAAGGTCCCCGGGGCAGATCCCCGCTGGGTGGTCGCGTCGGCGGGGGACATCTCGGCCGATGAGACCGAGGTGCGCGGTGTCCTAGCGGCCCTCGACTACCTGCTCGTGGACAGGACGGTGGAGGGCACAGGGGTGGGCGAGGACCCCCGATACGGACTGGACGAGCCCCACCTGGGAGGCAGCTTTCGCGTCGGCGACGAGACGACCGAGTTCTTTGTCGGGGGCGAGGCTCCCGGAGACAAGGTGTACGTGGCGGTCAGCAGCCGGCCCGAGCGCGTCTTCGCCGTGGACGCAGATTTCGCGAAGGCGGTGGACAAGACCATCGCCGGGCTGCGCAGCAAGCAGGTCGTAGAGGGCGACCTGGACCGCGCGGTGGCCGTAACCGTCGAGAAGGAAAACGATGAGATTTCGCTGAACAAGGAAGGCGGCGCGTGGAGCGTCACGTCCGAAGGCGGCTCGGTGCTGGCCGCCCACGACCGGGTTCGAGAGCTCCTCATGGCGATCTTCGAGCTGCGGGCCGAGAGCTTCGAGGCTGACGGGGAGCCAGGCGCCATCATCGCGGCCGAGGGCCTCACGAAGCCCTGGGCCCGGGTTTCAGTCGAGATGCCCGGAAAAGAAGAGATCGCCCTTAGGATCGGCGCGGCCTGCGACGGCGGCGAGGGCCGAAAGGCGATTCGGGAGGGCTCGGGCGCGGTGGTGTGCATCGGGCCCGGGCTGCCGGCGCTGCTCGAGGGCAAAGCGGCCGACTATTGGGAGACCACGTTGGTGCCGGCGGATGTCGAGGAGGTCCTCGGCGTGGTGATCTCGGAGGGCGACACGCGGCTGAGTCTCGAAAAGTCGGAGGAGGGCCGGTGGAGCGCGAAGCCCCAGGCGCCTTTCCCGCTGGGAAATGAAGCGGTCCGAGAGCTGCTCGAGCTGGTGTCGAAAACGAAGGCCCAGGCGGTGCACACGGGCGAAGACGCCGAGGCGGCTTTTGGAGAAAAACGAGGCTCTTTGGAGATCCGGACCGTCGCGGGCGTCCCGGACGTGACCCTCAAGATCCTGGCGGCGGGGGACGGGGGCCCCGCCGGAGTGCGCCGCGGCAAAGAGGAGATCGTGCTGGCGGTGGCCGACACCCTCTTTGAAAAGCTCAGCGCCGATCCCCTCTTGTACCGCGAACGTTCTTTTGAGGTCTGCGACCCCGAGCGGGTCCGCCGCGTCGAGATCGACGCCGAGGTGGACCAGGTGCTCGAAGAGCGCGAAGACGGCTGGTGGGTGGTCTCTCCGGCGACGATGCGCGCCGACGACGGCGCGGTGGAGATGCTCGTCAAGGCGCTGGCCGAGCCGAAGGTGCAGCGCTGGGTGCGCGTGGAGACGCCCGGGCGCCTCGGCCTTGGAAAGCCCGCCGCGCTGGGGCGCGTCTCGATCCGCTGTTCGAAAAGAGGGGATGGCCACGCGCCCGGAAAAGACCGGGACGACACGGCGGCGGCGGGCGAAGAGATCGCGTTTCTCTTCGGCGAAAGTGCAGGAGCCGACGAAGAGGTCTACGCGACGGTAGATTTGCTCGGGGATGACATCGCCTTCGTGTCCCGTGGCGTGACCCGCTATCTCGAGCGGCCCTTGGTGCAAAGGGATCTGTTTCAGGTGGCGCCCAACGAGCTTGCGTCGGTGGTGCTCGAGGCCGGGGGGCGCAGGGTCGTGGTCGGTCGAGCGGGCGGCACCTGGGTCGCCGAGCCCGGGTCCGGCTTCGACCCCGGCCGCTTCGACCGCATGCTCATCGACATGTCGGCGATGCGCATCGTCAAAGCGGTCTCGTACGGCGAGCGCCGACCCGGGGGAGAGACAACCGCGCAGCTCGCGTTCGAGTCGGACAAGGGCCCAGAGCGCCAGGCGCGGTTCTGGATCGGCCCGGAGAGCGATGATCCCGAGGACAGCGGTTATCTCGCTCGCCGAAACGATTGGCCGGTCACGGTGATTATCCCCGCGCGCATCGTCGACGGTCTGCTCGAATCAGCCGGACTGCGCTAGAGCCTTTTCGGCCTTTTGTCGCCGCGCCTCTTCGATCGGTTTTGCGCCCCTAGGGCCGGTGACACGGTCCTTTAACGCGGCGTTTTTTTTTCTTTAAACTGGCGCTAAGCGGGGTCCGCAGGCTATAAGTATAAACTCGTAAATGATTATTGGGATCGCGCAGTGCGTCCCGACAAACCGCGCAGGTTCGGCCGATCGGCATATGTCACCAACAGGCGAAAAATATCGCGTCATACGTAAGCTAGACTCCGGTGGAATGGCCGAGGTGTTCGTCGGCGAAGCCGAGAGTCTCCAGGGGTTCAAAAAGCGCGTCGCCATCAAGCGCGTGCTTCCCCACCTGGTGGAGAACCGCAAGTTCCTCGCCATGTTCCTCGACGAAGCGCGTCTGAGTTTGCGCCTCGACCACGCAAACGTCGTGCAGGTCTTCGACATCGGCCGCTCGGGAAACACGTACTTCATCGTGATGGAGTACGTGGACGGGACGAACCTCAAGGGGCTCTCCGAGCACCTGCTCACCCTGGGTGAGATGCTCCCGCTGGAGCTGTCTTGTTTTATCATAACCGAGGTCTGCCGAGGTCTCGCTTACGCCCACGCCCTCAAGGACTCACAGGGGAACATGCTCGGCATCGTCCACAGGGACGTGAGCCCGCCGAACATCCTTCTGTCCAAGCAGGGCGAGGTGAAGATCGTCGACTTTGGGCTGGCAAAAGCCACCAGCCAGCTCGAGCACACCGATCCCGGCGTCGTCAAGGGTAAATTCGCCTATCTCTCACCCGAATCGGCCTGGGGGCGGCACGTGGACCTGCGCTCCGATGTCTTCGCCTGCGGCGTCATCTTGTGGGAGCTCCTCACCGGGCAGCGTCTCTTCCTCGGGCAGACGGATATAGATACAGTGGAGCTCGTTAGGCGCGCCGACGTGCCCCCGGTTCGTCGCATCAACCCGAAGGTTCCGGAGAAGCTCGACCAGATCATCCTCAAGTCGCTGGCGCTGCGGCCGGAGCATCGCTTTGACGACTGCGGACAGCTCGCCGAAGCGGTGATGGGCTTTTTGTTTGAGCACGGGCTCAAGGTCACCTCGTTCGATCTGCAGAGGCTCGTCCGAAGAGTGAGCCAGGAGCAGCCTGCCCCGCCGCAGCCCAAGCAGTCGATCATCGACCAGCTCATCCAGGAGGAGCTCAACCGCTTCGCCTCCCTCGACAACGAGGACAGCGGCTTCAGCGAGCCCATAGGCCCGGCCAACGCGTTTGGTGCCACACCGCTCGATTACCTTGGGTTCGAGTCCAGGGCGGCGGCTCGCAAGCGGGGGCCGCGCGGACACAACTGGTCGCTCAGGGGCTCGCAGCACCAGCAGCCGGCTTTCGCGGCCCATACGAACCACTCCACAAAAGGCTCGGAAAATGAGGGGGTTGAGATAGCTGTGTCTCCGACCGGCGACGAATCATCACTGGCGCACATCCTCGAAGGAGAGGTCCGGCTCGGCTCGGAGCCCCCTGCGAAGTCCCGGATGGGTCGGGTTTTCGTGGTGGTGATGACGCTCATGGCCGCCGCCGCGATCGGGGGCGCCATCGGGGCCTACTACTTGGGGTGGATACCTTGATGGCTTCGAATGCGATCTCGGTTTTGGACGAGCTGGTCAATTTGGGATACCATTTATCTGCAGCAAAAAAATGGCGCTGCACGCAAGCAGGTCAGGTTCTGCCGAACGCGGTAGATTAGGAACGAAAGTAGGAGGATATGGGCAAATTTCTGCGGGTTGCCGGGGTGACCGACGTTGGCCAAGAGCGCGACCACAACGAGGACAGCTTCGGCCTATTGCCCCAATACGACCTCTTCGTCGTTGCCGACGGCATGGGGGGCCACCGCGCAGGGGACGTCGCTTCCAAGATGGCCATAGAATCCATCAGTGAATTCTTCGTCGCCACCGAGAAAGAAGACATCACCTGGCCCTTTCATTTTGACCCCAACCTTCCCTTTGCGGTCAATCGGCTCGTGACGGCGATACAGGTCGCCAACAGTCGAATCTACCAGGCCTCGCTTCGAAACAGCGAGCACCAGGGGATGGGGACGACGGTGGTGGCCATCCACTTTGTGGAAGACGGCAAAAAGTGCCACATCGCCCATGTGGGCGATTCGCGCTGCTACCGCATCCGAGGAGAGTCCATCGAGCTGGTCACGATGGACCACTCCCTTATCAATGATTACCTGCGCGCCGCGCCGGATCTGACCGAGGATCAGCTCGCCGAGCTGCCGCGCAACGTCATCACACGGGCGCTGGGCATGCAAGAGTCGGTGCTGGTGGATTTTCAGACGGACCAGGCGCAGGTGGGCGACGTGAACCTTTTGTGCTCTGACGGGCTCAACGGGATGCTCAACGATGACGAGATCGTCCAGGTCATCACCCAGCACCGCGGCGACCTCAATGAGGCGGCGGCTCGACTGGTGGAGCTGGCCAACGAGCGCGGCGGCGAGGACAACGTCACGGTGGTCCTGACCGAAGTCGCCGAAGACTGATCGCCATGACGAAGCCATCAACCAAGGGGGCCGGCTTGGTGCTGGCGGCGGCGGTCTTCGCCTCGTGCGCCGCTGCCATGCAAGGTCCGACAGAGAAGCTCAACGAGGCGGTTATCCAGCTCAACGAAGGGGTCAGGTGGGGGCGCCTGCAGCAGGTGATGCCTCGGGTCGACCCCTCGAGCCAAGATCACTTCTTGGCGGCTCACGAAGAGTTCGGCGGCGAAATCCAGATTAGCTATTACGAGCTCCTCAGCTCGGAGATCGATCTCGAAGCCGGGAAGGCCGAGGTGGGGATCGCGCTGTCGTGGTATCGCCAAAGCGAGATGATCGTCCACCAGACGATCATCGTCCAGCTGTGGAAGCGCCGGGATCGAAAGTGGCTGCTCGTGGCCGAGAAGCACCAGTCCGGCGAGCCTTTGTAGGTTCAGATTTCAAAAAAAAGAGACGGACTCAGCGCCAAAGAGGCGCGAGGGCCGAGGTGAGCGGCGCCAGGTTGGGCCTGTGTCCGCGCCGGTTGCGCAGCACCACGACCTCTTCGCTGAGATCCGGCGTGAGGTGATGCTCGCAGACGAGGGGGCTTTGGGCGAGCTGCCGCGCGAGCTTTGAGCCAGGCTCGAGCCCGATGACCGCCGTGAGATGCATGCGCTGCAGGCTGCCGCAGCGAGATGGCTCCCCGGCGATTTCGAGGCGGTGGACATCTTTGGGCAGCGGCGCTATCCGCACCCGGAGCTCCACGGGCTCGCAGGCGCCTTCTCGGATCCAGAGCTCGGCTCGGGCCGTAGGCGCGAGCTGCCCTGCAAGCTTGCAAAGGTCCCCTCGGCGCCGGCCAAAGGCGAGGAGCTGCTCCATCATGAGGTCCTGGGGCAGCTCGGCGTCCCAGGCGTGCAGCCAGACAGCCACCGCGGGGATGAGCGCGGAGACGAACAGCGACGCGCCGATAAAGGGCCACGGGCGGTAGACGGTCAAGGCCGCGACCGACGGGGCGAGCACAAAGAGCCCGAGCCCCAGGGCGCCGCGCGCTGAGGTGATATCGAAAAAGCTCGCGCGCTTTGCCCGGTAGGCGCGAGCCAGGCGCAGCAAGGAGCTCTCTTCTTCGCTGCCCAGACGGCGCCAGGCGCCTGTGGCTTTGGACCCTCCCGCGGGTCGATATCGGCGCACCAACCACAAGGCGCTGCCCGCGACGAGGGGGGGGACGCTCGCGGCGATGGACTGGGAGAATTGGGCAGCAAAGGCCAGGGCGAAAGCTGCGAGGGTCAGCGCGACCCGCACCCCAAAAGAGGTGTTGCGCAAAAAGGCGAAGCCCAAACAGACGCCGCACTGGCGGCTGATGCCGTGTATGTGAGCGTGTTTGAGGATCAGCGCTAAAAGCCCGAAAAGCAGCCCGAGCGCCGGTGCGACCGAGGCCCAAAGAGGCGGCGAGGCGCGGCTTGTCTCGACGCCGGACACAGCGGCCTCGACGCCGCTCAGAGGGCCCTCGTCCCGGGCCGGGGCCGGGGAAGCTGCGAGCGACGCGAAGCGACTGGAGTCGGTGTCGAGGGCGACCTGCATCTCGTACCATCTGGGGGCGCGGTGTTTGAGGAACTCGACCACCGCGCCGTCGATTGTGATCACGTAGTCTTTCGAGATTTTTGGATCGGGGGTGATGGTGGGAGGAGACTCACCGGGGGGGAGGACCACGGTGACCTTCATCCACTCGAGGCCTTTGTCCCAGACGATGGGCGCCCAGTCCAACCGGACGCCGTCGCCCCGGCGGCGCAGGGCCCCTTTTTCGACCATGTCGACGCGGTGGACGATGCGAAAGGTGACACCGCCGCTTTTGATGGACTGCTTTCGAGCCAGGTGGATGCGGGTCCGGCCGTCCCGTAGGTTTCGCAGCTTGACCGCGTAGGAGGCGCCATCATCGGTGGTCGCCGTGCACTCGTCGGGCGACAGCTTGGCGTTACTCAGCTCGGCGATATCGAAACCGTGGAACCTGCCTCCGTTGACGACGAAGCGCGCGTCGGTCTGGACGCGTGCCTGACCCTCTTCGTTCAGCTCGACCCGGACCTCGACCTGGGAGATGTCGGCCGATGTCCAAGCCGCGGCGCCGCCGGCCTCGAAAAGAAAAAGGAGCGCGGTCAGAACTTTCGCAAGACGATGCAAGAAGAGGAGTGGGCTCATGAAACCAGGATATCGCTTCGGATCGGAGGCGATCAAGTTTTGGGCGAAAGTTGGGGCCTCACGCAGGGCCCTGGATGAGCAGGCGCAAGGGGACAGGGGTGAAGGTGAGCACGAACAGCGCCAGGCAGATGAAGCCGACCGCGCGGTGCCTCTTCGACAGGCTGTCGTCATCGGTGGGGGGGTGGTCGAGGGCGCCCTTTCGGAAAAAAGCCAAGGTGCCCACGATGAGCCCCAGGGTGAGCCAGGTGGCGCCGCCCGACACCCACATCCAGTAAGCGTCCCCCCTCAGGCCGAGCTGCCGCGCCGTGATGACGTTGTAGAAGGTGGCGAGGGCGCCGAGGAGAAAGAGCCCGGCCAGGGCCACGCGCGAGGCGAAGCCGTGACGGCGTCCCCACAGGGCGTAAAAGATGTGGCCGCCGTCGAGCTGGCTGAGCGGGAGCAGGTTGAGCATGGTGACGAAGAGCCCGACCCAGCCAGCCCAAGCCATGGGGTGCAGCATCACGTCGTGACCTTGGGGGATCTCGCCGACGGCCAACCATTTGAGCCCGGCGTAGAGCAGAGAGTGGCCCTCGACATACAAGGCGCCCGTCTCGGGGAGCGGGGCCACCGGCGAGAGGCGCAGCCCGATGAACAGCACAGGTATGGCGACGACCATACCCCACAGCGGTCCTGCCGCGCCCACCTCCATCAGAGCGTCGCGTGAGCGGATCCTGCCGCGCATCACGATGACCGCTCCCCAGGTCCCGATGGGGCCGAAGGGCATGGGGAGAAAATAGGGCAGGGAGGCGCCGACCCTGTTGCGCCTCGCCATCACGAAGTGCCCCATCTCGTGGGCGAGGAGGATGCCCAGAAGCGAGGCCATGTAGAGCAGCCCGTCTGTCATTCCGGCCCCGGCTTCGAGGTCGTCGATGAGCCCTTGAGAGGCGGCCAGGTAGCGCGCGCCCCCGCCGACGAACCAGGTGGTGAGCATGGTCGCCCCGAAGAGCACGAGATTGAGGGTGGCCTTGCCCTTGGGCGTCTGGGCTTTTATTTCAGTCATCTATGAGCTCCAAGACCGCGCCTCCTATGGCCTCCAGAGCCGCCTCGAGGGAGGCATCCACCGAGACGCCGCCGGCGCAGACGCGCACCCCGCCGCGGCCGACCGATTCGTCCTCGACCAACCTGAATCCGCTTTGCTCGGCGAGGGTGTCGACTCCGCTTGCGTTTCTATCCAAGGGGTGGACGGTGAGCGTCCCTCTGGGGCACTCCGGCATGCTGGAGAGAGCCTCTTCGTAGATTCTATTCAAAACGCTGGGTTTTTGTACCACGGTCTCTCCCACGATCTTCTCGGCCATGCGCACAGACAGCTCGATGACGGCGCTCTTGGATCGCCTGCGCAGGCAGGAGGCCTCCACCTGGGCGCGGGCCAAGAGCAGCGCGGCTCTGCGTGCTTCCGGGCAGATGGGACTGGGCCGCGTTTCGAGGCGCGCGGCCTTGACTATTCTACCCATCCCCGAGGACCTCCTCGATGACCTTCCGGATCTTTTCTCCAGCGCCGGACGGCTGCCCCGGCTCGGCCGTGTTGTGGGCGAGGTGGCCGCGCCTCACGAGCTCGGTGCCGTCGTTGTCTTCGAAGTGGGCCGCCGCCGCGTACAGGCCGTCCAGGCTCCGACAAAGCGAAAGCGCCAGCGCCGCGATCCCCTTGGCCCGGTCACTGGCACCATCGCAGAAGGGTCCCAGCGCGTTCGTAAGCTCGTCTTCGGAAAAAGCCCCCCCGACCCTGCGTAGCAGGCCCGGCACGTCCCACAGGGGACGGCACCACGCCGGCGGGCTCACCGCTGGGCCGGGGCTCATCGAGGCGCGGATCACCGCCTCGACGACCTGAGGGTCCGGCGAGGCCGCCAGCGCGGGTCGGATCTCCTCCGCCGCGGCGCGCGTGTCTGGAGTCAGGGCGTACCACCTGTGACTCCCCCCGGGGGCCTCGTGAAGATGCGCCATGAGGGCCAAGCCGAAGACCTGACCGCCCCTTCTGAGCAAGCGGGATGCGGTCTCATTTTGTTGCTTCGAACCCATGTGTTGGGACTGATAGCATATGCGTAGACTATGGAAAAGGTGCCCGAGATGACGCTTCGCGGGTTTTTTGGCGAGACGAACGTGCTAAATTTTTTTTTTGGACGAGGACCGACTCTCACTGACGATTCGGGAGGAAAACCGATGATTCTCGCGTGCCCCGGTTGCCACGGCTCCTACGACGTCTCCTCTTACGGCCCAGGCCAGAGGCTGCGATGCCAGTGCGGGCAGATCATCGTGGTGCCCCGGGATGAGCCGCTCATCCAGGTGGCCCCGACGCTTCACTGCGCCAACTGCGGCGGGCACCTCGAGCGCGGCAGGGAGCGCTGCCCTTTTTGCGACGCGTTGGTGGATCTGACCGGCGCGCGGATGACCGCGTACTGCGCCCTTTGTCTCACCATGTCCCGTGAAGGCGCCCGTTATTGTTCGGGGTGCGGCGCTCCTATCGAAAAAAAAGTCGACGCCCCCGAAGCGAGCGATCGCAAGTGCCCCCGGTGCAACGTCGCCATGAGGCGGCGTTCGGTGGGACGTCACGCTCCTTTGGAGTGCCCCATGTGCTGCGGTCTCTTCATCGACGGCGAAGACCTAGGCGAGATGATATCGGCCCAGGAGGAGCGCATTGGGCCCGAGGCGGTGCAAAAAGTGGGCGCCGAGGGGCGAGCGACGGTCGAGCCGGTGGTCTATCTGCGTTGCCCCCGGTGCGCAAAGACGATGAACCGCGTCAACTACGGCCGCTGCTCTGGGGTGATCATCGACCAGTGTCGCGATCACGGTTACTGGCTCGACTCGGGCGAGCTTGAGAAGATCGCGCGTTTCGTGGCCGGCGGAGGGCTGCTGAGGTTTTACCGAAGGCAAGTCGAGGACGCGAGGGCCGAGCGGCGCCATCAGCGGATCTCCCAGAGCATGGCTGGGGCGCAGCTGCCGGCGGGGCGGTGGTCAAACGAGGAGCGCTCCCATTGGGGGTCAACCGGTGGGTTCCTGGGCAAGCTCATGGATCTGCTCACCGGCTGAGCGAGTGCTTGGTCGCGCGGCCATTTTTTTGGGCCGGCCGCCCATTTATCGTAAAAAAACTGTGGCGGGATACGCCGCCTCTTCGTCGAGCTGGGCGATGAACGATAAAAGAGGGCGATATGGACG
>JAABTR010000107.1 GCA_011389755.1 Deltaproteobacteria bacterium
CCTAGCGACAGAGACCCTGACGGTTTACGACGCGCACGGCCGCGCGGTCGGCGTCATCGAACTGTCGTAAGCCGGTTTGGGGGCGCGAAAAGCGCCCCGAGCTTCGGCCGCCCTTTGTGGTGCGTTTCCCCGCGCCCAAAAGCGCCCAGGTCCGCTTGCGCGGCCACTCCAAGCTGGGTTATACGGCGTCATGGCTTATCCGACTTTTATCGGCGCGAGATACCTCAAATCCAAGAAGAAGAGTTCCATCTCGGCGATCGGGCTCATCG
>JAABTR010000617.1 GCA_011389755.1 Deltaproteobacteria bacterium
GCTATCCTGCGACAACGCAGCCGACTGCACCGCCTTGGGAGGCACCGAGGAGCTCCTTTGCTGCGACACGCCGTCCAGGTTCGACCTGACCGGTACGCGCGTGACGGTGAAGAGCGGGCCGGCCCCGGCCGTCTTCGCGGGCAACAGCCTCTCTTTCGTGCCCTACGACACGCGGGCCTCGGATCACCTCGAGCATCAGATGTTTCCGTCGCAGACCTGGGGCAAAGAGCTCTATTGCGCCCACCACGTCACCCAGAGCCCCGAGGAGCCGTCGGTGTGGAAGATCCTGTCCGGGCAGGACGCAAACGAGGTGGTCTTCTACCCCGAGTCCGCTCACGAGCCCGTGACCCTCGACGCCGGTGAGTTTGTCGAGCTCGAGAACTTCGGAGATTTCAGGGTGCGGGGGACAGGGCCCCTCATGGCGGCCCAGTTCATGGTGGGGCAGCGGTTCACCGATCCGCCTCCGGACAATGGCGATCCCTCGATGACCTTGGTGGTTCCGGTGGAGCAGTACCGCTTGGGGTACACGTTCTTTGCCCCGGAGTCCTTCGTGTATAACTACATGACCGTGGTGCACGAAAAAGGGTACCTGCCGCTCCTCGATGGGACCGTTGTTTCGGGCGACACGGTGGAGCTCGACGACGTCTACGCCCGCACCAACGTGGAGATAGAGGGCGGAATTCACGGCATCGATTCTCAAAGGCCTTTTGGGATTACGATCTACGGCGTTGGGTCTTACACTTCGTACATGTACCCCGGCGGCCTCGATCTGAGGACCGTCGTGGTGGTCAAGTAGCAGCGATAAAGGAGGGTGATGTCGTGTTCAAGATCAGCAGACGCCAATTCGTCGAGAGCCTCGCAGCCACAGCTTTGGCGCCTCTTGGCGCCGCCGCGGACGTCAAAGACAAAGGATCGCGCGTCGTCGTGGTCCACGGAACAGACGCGGCAAAGATGCTCGAGGCCGGTGTCGCAAAGATGGGGGGCTGGGAGGCGTTTGTCGAGAAGGGGAAGCGGGTCACCGTCAAGCCCAACGCCGCGTGGGTGTCTCGTCCAGCCCAGGGCGGCAACACCGATCCTGAGCTGGTCGGGGCGTGCGTCGCCGCCGCAAAGAAGGCCGGCGCTTCCCACGTGGTCGTGCCGGAGCACCCGTGCATGGACGCCGAAAAAGCGTTCTCGATAAGCGGCATCGCGTCGGCGGTCGCAAAAGCCGGCGGCAAAATGGTGGCCGTCGATGAGGGGGGCGACTTTTTGCGGGTGAAGATACCCCGCGGGAAGACACTGAAATCGGCGGACGTGTGCAAGGACGTCCTCGAGACCGGTTGCCTCATCAACATGCCGGTGGCCAAGAGCCACGCGTCGGCAAAGCTCACCTTGTCGATGAAGAACTGGATGGGGTCCGTCAAGGACAGGCGCAAATGGCACGCGGACGGCCTCGATCAGTGCATCGCCGATATGAGCACAGTGCTCAAAGCAAAGCTCATCGTCCTGGACGCCACGCGGATCATGCTCACCGGAGGGCCCAGGGGACCGGGGAAGATGGCCCGGCCCGGCCGCATCGTCTTGGGCACCGATCCGGTGGCCGTGGATGCCTACGCGGCCACCTTGTTCGACAAAAAGCCCTTCGACGTGCCCCACATCCGCATAGCCCACGAGATGAAGGTCGGCTGCGGCGACCTGAGCCGCGTCGAGGTCGTCGAAGTGAAGACCGCTTGAGGGATTGATTGGGAGCTAAAGAAAGGCCCGAAGGGCCTCATTCCCCGTTGACGGCGTTTCGAAGGACGTTGCTCACCTTGAACGTGACCACTTGCCTCGCGTCGATCGTCATCGGCGTGCCGGTTTGGGGGTTTCGACCGATCCGAGATTTCTTTTCGCGGATGACGAATTTGCCGAAACCGGAGATCTTGACGTCCTGCCTCGAGGCCAAGGTGGCCTTGATGTTTTTGAAAACTTCGTCGACGGCTTCACAGGCCTGTTTTTTGGTCATGTCGGTGAACAGCTCGTAGACGGCGTCAGCAATCTCTGCTTTGGTCATGGACGTTCCACCTCCAAAGGTTGTTCGAGGAATTTTTCTCGAGCCGAGCGCACATGTGGAACGAGTATATCGGGCAAACGGCTCGACGACCAGCGTCTTGTTTTATTTGGGGAATTCATATCACGGGCGAGGCGAGCAGCAGCTCGCGGATATCCGGTCAAAGACCCGGGAATGATTTACTTCGGGGGCACGACGTTGTCTTGGAACCCCTTGGAGATTTTGGCCTTGACGACCTTTTTGGCCGGGATCTTGATCTCGGCGCCGGTGGCCGGGTTGCGACCTGTGCGGGCTTTGCGCTCGGAGACAGCGAGCTTGCCGATGCCCGGCATGGTGAACTCACCGACTTTCTTTGTCTGCGAGGCGGCCAGGTTGGCGTATCCATCGACGATCTGAGCGGCCATGGCCTTGGTCATATCGAAGGACTCGGCGAAGTGGCTCACGATCTCGGCTTTGGTCATCGGTTTTGCTGGCATGAAAAAGCTCCTTTCAAACATCTTTTGTTCGCTTCGCACGGCGCCGGCGGCGTTTGACTACCGCGCGCACAGCCGTACCCCTGGGGGGGCAAACCGTCCCAGGCTCGTTTTGTTTTGTTCAGCAGTACGGAATTAATACCTAAAAACTGAAATAATGGAACCATGTTTTTTTTAAAGTTTTGACAAAAACGAGCCAGCGGAGGGTGTTGAAAGAGGCGAGGTCAGTTTTTGAAGCCGCGTTTTCGCGCGATATCCCGCAGCCTCAGTGTGATTGCGGCTCGAGCGTCATCGGGGAGGCGGGGGCGCCGGGCGCTGCCTAGGATCTCTTTGTCCCAGCGTTCAACCCGGGGATACCAGTCTCCGGGGGCCGGCATGTCCCCATGGCAGCGGGGCAAGATGTGCAGATGCAGGTGGAGGACCGTCTGTCCGGCTTCCGAGCCGTCTTGAATCGACCAGTTCACTCCGGTGGAGCGAAACGCTTCCCCCAGGATCTCGCCCACCTGGTGAGCGGCCGGGGCGAGCTCGGCCAGCTCCTTTGGCCCGAGCTGCGTCAGCCGTTCGATGTGACGCCTCGGCACAAGGAGGGAGTGTCCCGGCACGATGGGAGCGATGTTCGCGATGCCGGCGAAGTGAGCGCTCGCAAAAAATATGTCGCCGTTTTCGATGGCTCGACAAAAGGGGCAGGTCATGAGGCGATCGTCATCGCCACCGCCGGCTGGGTGTTGTAAGCGAGATTGAGACATGTTCAATGCCTACAACAATTAAGGGCCGGTGGCCACAGCGCCGGACAAAGACGCGGCGCGCACCGTTGCCCGAGGCCCGGAGCGAGGTTAGTATTCGCAAAGCTTTTTTGTGCAGGCGAAGAAATGAAAAAAAGGGGCGAGCCCTCGGCGGGAGGAGGAGGACTCATGGCCGTGAGCGCGGAAAAAACAGTCGCATGCGCCTTGTTGGTCGCCGTGACGGCCATCGGGGGTTGTGGCATCAAGACAAAAGAGCCGATGGCTTTCGCGGCACCGGCCGCCGAAGCCAACGGGGCAAAGCAGGGCCAAAGAGCAAAAGGAGATGACCCCATGGCGAAGCTCGAGATTTTTTCGCGCGTCTTTGCGCACGAAGGGCCGATCCCGACCAAGTACACGTGCGAAGGGGAAGACGTCAGCCCGCCTCTGAGTTGGAAAGGGGTACCCGAAGACGCCGAGTCTTTGGCGCTCATCGTGGACGACCCCGACGCGCCGGATCCGGCAAACCCGAAGATGACCTGGGTTCACTGGGTCCTCTACGACATCCCCACAAGCTCCGAAGGGCTTGACGAGAACGCCCGGACTCTGCCCGGCGGCACCAAGGCAGGGCTCAACGACTGGAAGCGAACCGACTACGGCGGGCCGTGCCCTCCGGTGGGTCGGCACCGCTACTTCTTCAAGCTCTACGCCCTCGATATTCGGCTCAGTCAGCTTAAAAGTCCCACCAAAGCCGAGCTCGAAAAGGCGATGCAAGGTCACATCCTGGATCAGGCCCGGATGATAGGCACCTACCAAAAGGCCGACTGAGTCTTTTTGAGAATATCTGTCCGTTGACCGGCGCGGTCGTTCGGTATAGCGTGATCTGTCGGATGGCGCCGTACGCCCTATAAAAAGCCGGTTTAACCGGTCCAATAAGACATACCCTCGTGGGCGAAAAAGCAGAAGCTGTGCGTGCGTGTCCTTTGAGGAGAGGCCTGAACCATGAGCCAGCTCAGATCGCTCAGCCTGTTCGTGACCGAGAGTTGCAACCTGGGGTGCCCATACTGCTTTGCTTCGAACATGGAGCGAAAAGTCATCGCGCCCGAGACGGCGCGAAAGGCCATCGATCTTTTGTCGGATCCTAAGGTCACGTCGCGAAAGGTCAATATCAGCTTTTGGGGCGGCGAGCCGCTCATGGAATTCTCACTCATCGAGAGGCTCGTCCAGTACGCGCAAAAACGCTGCGAAGAAGCGGGCAAAGAGGTCTCTTTTTCAATCCCCACGAACACGACCCTCATAACCGATCGAATCGTAGATTTTTGCAAAAAGCACGGTGTCGCGCTCTCGCTCAGCCTCGACGGCGCCGAGCCCACCCAGCGCGCTCGCGTGACCGCAGGGGGCAAA
>JAABTR010000618.1 GCA_011389755.1 Deltaproteobacteria bacterium
TCTTGGCCTGCACCATGGGCGCCACCGTGGTGGGCGGGGGCTTCAGCATCGGGGCGGTCGGCAAAACCTACGAGCTTGGGTTGTTGATGCTGTTCGCGTCCATGGGCGGGTACCTGCAGTTTGTGTTCTCGGGGTTCTTTGTCGCGCCCAAGTTTCGCGCGGCCCGGGTCTACACCGTGGCGGGCTACATGGACAAACGCTTCGGCGCCGGCCCTCGCCGTGTGTCGCTTGTGCTGTCGCTGCTCTTTTCGGTGTTCGTCATCGCCGCGCAGATGGCCGCCATCGGTCACGTGATATCGGCCATGTTTCCCGGCCTGGCCGCCACCGGAGACCTCATCGGTTGGGCGGTGGTCATCGGCGGAATCATCGTGGTCATCTACAGCACGGCGGGCGGGCTCAAGGCCGTGATCCTCACCGACGTGTTCCAATTTTTAATCCTGATAGCGGGTTTCATCGTCACCGCCCTGCTGATATTGCCGGAGGTGTCGTTGTCGTTCGACGCCTCCTTGGGCCAGCTGCCGGAGAATTTTTTCGACCCCACACGGGATAAAAGCTGGATTTATCTCGGGAGCTTGTTTTTGACCTTCTTGTTGGGCGAGACTTTCGCTCCGGGGTATGCAACCCGTTTCTGCGCCGGGGCATCGCCCCGGGACATCAAGGTGGGCATCGGCGGCGTGGGGATCTTCTTGACCTTGCTCATGCCGGCGGTGGTTTTTCTCATCGCGGTGTACGCGCGCTTGCACTTTCCGGATATCGAGCCCAACCGGGCCATGGCGCGGGTCATCGAGCACCTCAACCACCCGATCATCGCCGGACTTATCATCGCGGCGCTGCTCAGCGCGGTGATGTCCTCAGCCGACTCGGCGCTCAACTCGGCCACGGCCATTTTCATCAAGGACATCATCGAGCCCACCTTCGGTAAGGCGTCCGACGATCGCAAGACGTTGCGGCTGTCTCGGATGCTCACCGTGGGGCTTGGGATCACCGCCATCGGGGCGGCGGTGGTTCTGCCAGACATCATCGAGCAGCTCTTGTTCGCCTACCACATCTGGGCTCCGGGGATGATAACGGCGATTATCGTGGGGACGATGACCAAGCTCGACGGGCCGCCGGTGCGCAAGGCGCTCACCCTCACCATGATCATCGGGCCGGTCGCGGCCCTCATTCACAAAGCGACCATTCATGAAAACGAGGAGTACATTTTCACCGATGTGGGCCTCGTGCTCACCGAGCTCGATCCGGCGGTCTTGGGTGTCTTGGTCTCCGTCATTGTCTTTGCGGTTGCGTATCCGACTTGGCGCCGCGCAGGCGCTTTTTCCGGTAGATAGCCGGTAGAGCGAGCAAATCAACCGAACTCGATGAGCGGCTTGATCATGCCGTCTTCCTTGCTCTTCATCATTTCGAACGCCTTGGGGAGCTGTTCGAAATGGAAGCGGTGGGTGGTCATCGGCGTCGGATCGATGCGCCCGTTCGCGAGGAGCCGCAGAAGCCGGCTCATCCGGACTCGCCCGCCGGGGCACAGCCCTGTCCGGATCGTCTTGTCGGACATCCCCACGCCCCATTCTTGCCGGGGTATCTGGAGGTTTTCGCCCTCGCCGTGGTAGCCGATGTTGGAGATGGTGCCACCGGGGGCGGTGACCCGGATGCACGCGGCGAGAGTCTCCGGGGAGCCGAGCGCCTCGATGGCGGTGTCGACGCCGCGGCCCTCGGTGAGCTCCATGATCTTCTGGACCGGGTCTGTTTTTTTGAAGTCGACGATGATGTCTGCGCCAAAGTGCTTGGCGAGCTCTTGCCGATTGGGCATCGACTCCACGGCGATGATGAGCCCCGCTCCGAGCATGCGCGCTCCAGCCGTGGCCATGAGCCCCACGGGACCCTGGGCAAAGATGGCCACGGTGCCGCCGATGGAGATGTCGCCGTGCTCGGCTCCCATGAACCCGGTGGACATCATGTCCGAGGTGTAGACCGCCGCGTCGTCGCTTACGTTGTCCGGGATCTTGGCGAGGTTGGGCTCGGCGTTGTTGACGTGAAAGTACTCGGCGAACACGCCGTCTTTGATGTTGGCGAATTTCCAGCCGCCCAGCATCTGCTGACACTGGGACGGGAACCCCCGGACGCAGTTGTCGCAGGTGTAGCAGGGGGTGATGGCGTTCACGGCGACCCGATCGCCCTCTTTGACCGAGACGACCTCGCTGCCGACCTTGTAGACGATGCCCACCGCCTCGTGTCCCAAGGTCAGATCCTCCCTGTCACCGATCGCGCCGGCTAGGGTGTGGGTGTCCGAGGTGCACACCAACGCGCGCGTGGTCTTGATGATGGCTCCGTTTGGGCCCGGGTCTTTGGGGGCGGGCTTGTCCATGAAGCTCACCTTGCCGATGCTTTTCATGACAAATGCTTGCATTTTTTTAACTCCTTTCGCTGTCTGCGCGATGCGTATTCGTTTTGAGTTCGGGCGCTGGGGACGCAACATCGATGCCAACCACGGGAAGGGCCGGCGGGCGGATCTTGGGGGCAGACGGTTATCGTGATAAAGGACGGTGTCGTGTCTCGCAGGACACGCAGAACCTTTCGCCGGGAGCAGCGATGATCGTCGTCTTTGAAGCCGATGTTTCCCCGGGCCGCGTTGCCGCGGTCGAAAACACCATCCAAGAGCGGGGCCTGGAGATGAAGCGGGCGGACGTCGCCGGTCAGGTCGTGCTTCACGTGGCCGAAACGCGGGGGTTGGACAGCGGTTTTATCGCCTCTAGTCCCGGAGTGCGGGCCGTCATACCGAGCGAGGATCCCCACGCGCTGGCGAGCAGAGATCCCAGAGGCGAGGCCACAAGCGTCTCGGTCGAGGATGTGAAGATAGGCGGCGACGAGGTCGTGTGCATCGCGGGGCCCTGCGCGGTGGAGAGCGAGGAGCAGATCGAGCAAACGGCCGCGTGGGTGGCGCGTCACGGGGCCAGGCTCCTGCGCGGCGGGGCGTTCAAGCCCCGCAGCTCGCCCTACGCGTTCCAGGGATTGGGCGAAGAGGGGCTGAAGCTGCTCAAGGCGGCGGCGGACGAGCACGATCTCAAGGTGGTCACCGAGGTCATGTCGGCCGATCAGATAGAGCTCGTCGCGAAATACGCCGACGTGTTGCAGGTCGGCGCCCGAAACATGCAGAATTTCTCCCTCTTGTCGGAGCTTGGCGGGTGCGAGAAGCCGGTGCTGCTCAAGCGGGGCCCGTGCGCCACGCTTGAGGACTGGCTCATGAGCGCCGAGTACATCTTGTCCGGGGGCAATGGCGGCGTCATTTTGTGCGAGAGGGGGATAAGGACCTTCGAGCGGGCGACCCGCAACACCCTCGATCTCTCCGCCGTGCCCGTGCTCAAGCAGCTGACACACCTGCCCGTGATCGTGGATCCGAGCCACGCCGTGGGCGACCGCCGGTTTGTCGCTCCCATGGCCCGCGCGGCCGTGGCAGCGGGCGCGGACGGCATTATGGTGGAGGTCCACCCCTGCCCGGAGCGGGCGCTCTCCGACGGCCCCCAGTCGCTGTCTTTCGACGAGCTGGCCGTCTTGATGACGAGGTGCCGGGTCATGGCGTCGGCCCTGGGGCGACGCATCAGCGACGGGGTGAGCCGATGAGCCGAGACGAAAGCCTCGCCGAGATAGCGGCGGCCCGAGAGGTGATCGATGGGTGTGACGAGCAGATCATCGCAGCGGTGGCAAAGAGGATGAAAGCCGCCAGGAGCATCGGGGCGGTCAAAAAAAACATCGGCATCGGGGTGCGAGATGAGACGCGGGAAGACGACCTCAAAGCGCGCCGCCGCGGTCTGTGCGTCCGGTTCGGCGCGCCGCAGGACCTCGTCGAGGGACTCTACGCGATCATCTTGGAGCGCAGCCGCAAGATTCAAAGGGAATTGGACGAGTCGGACGACAATGGTTAGTTTTGCGTTTCGTTTGTCGCTCGACGAGAGAGGATTTTCATGCGTGTACTTTTGGCCGCGACCGAGCTGGCGTCACTCGCCAAGGTCGGAGGGATAGGAGACGTCGTCGAGGCGCTGGCCAAGCAGCTTCGGCGGATGGGGCACGACGCCCGGGTCATCATGCCTTACTACGGGACGCTGCCGGGCAAGCTCCGCGTCCCGGAAAAACCCTTGTGGTCTGGGGCCGCGATGGGCGCCCCGTTTGAAGTCTTTCAAACCGAGATCCCGGCAAACGGCGTGCCTTTGTACCTGGTCGGACACCCGGTGTTCGCGCCGCACAGGGTCTACGGAGGCCTCGATGAGAACTGGAGGTTCACCTTCTTTTCCAGCGCGGCCACCGAGTTTCTTTTGACCAAGTGGAAGCCCGATGTCGTCCATTGCCACGACTGGCAGACCGGTATGATGCCGGTCTGGCTGCACACCCAGCCCGACTTGGGGACGGTGCTCACCATCCACAACCTCGCCTACCAGGGGCCGTGGCGGGCCGAGCTCGAGCGGATGACCTGGTGCCCGCCGTGGATGGAGGGGCACAACACCCTCTCGGCGGCGGTCCAGTTCGCCGACCGGGTCAACACGGTCTCCCCCACCTACGCCGAGCAGATCAAAACGCCCGAGTACGGCGAGAAGCTCGAAGGGCTGCTCTCGTTCGTGAGCGGG
>JAABTR010000619.1 GCA_011389755.1 Deltaproteobacteria bacterium
GCTGTCGTACATGCCGTAGACGTCGAGCACCAGCTCGTGCTTCGGCGCCGGGGAAAAGTGCAGCTTGCCCTGGTAGTCGTAGTACGCCGGGTACTGGGTGAACCGCAGGCCGTCGATTTTCTCATCGAGATCGGCGCCCATCATCACCACGTCGAAAGTGGAACGCCTCGCACCGAGGGCGAAAGAGGCCTTGTCGCCAATGGGCCCCTCGAGCATCACCGAGGCGTCGATGAGCGACAGGTCGGCGAACCCGCCGAAGCGATCCCTGCGCGGTGCGCGGCTTTTCAGCTCGACCACGCCGCCGGTGGCGTTGCCGGTCTTGGCCGAAAAGCCGCCTGGGGTAAGCTCGATCGAGTCGAGGAGTAAGCTGTTGTACGTCGATTTGAGCCCGCCGAAATGATAGAGGGACATGATGTTGTGACCATCGAGGGTGATTCGCGAGTCTTCGCCGTTGGAGCCGCGCATCACCAAGACGCCGTCGTTATTTCCGCCGCCGCCGCGGGCTACCCCCGGAAGGGAGTCCACCACTTTGGCCGCGTCGCCACCTGTGCCGGGCACGAAACGCGCTTCGTCGATTTTCAAAACCGTGCGCGACACCTCCTTGTGGAGCCGGCGGCCGTGCACCACCACCTCGAGGCCCCCGTACACCCGAGGCTCGAGGTAGTACTTCACCTGGGTGCGCTGCCCTTCGATCACCTCTTCCTCGGTCTCGAGGCGTTCGTGGTCGGTGGTCGCGATGATCACCCGGTAAGACCCCGGCGCGAGGTTCTCGAACGCGAACCTCCCCTCGCGGTCGGTCGTCGCGCTCGCCTGCGCGTCGCCCTTGATGGCGAAGATCTCGAGGTCGGCGAGCGGTTTGCGCGTGCCGGCCTCTTTTATCGCGCCGGTGAAGTTCACCACGCGCTCTACCGGGGCCGCCGGCTCGTCCACTGCCGTTACCGTCGACTCTTCTTCATCGATTGTCTCCTCCTCGGGAGCCCACTCCACCACCACGCCGCTCGACTCCTCCAATTCACCTCCAGCCGGCTTCGTCTGGGCATGGGCATAAGGCCCGCCAAACACGAGCAGAGCAACACCCGCAGTCACTGTCTGAGCTATTCCAATCCGCGTGAGCATGATGCACCTACCTTGCGCGCTCGCAGCCTTCCCATCCGAACGGCGAGCGTTTTTAACGAATCATTTTCGAGGTTTGAGAAGCCGAGACCTATCCCGACAGCACGAAGCGGTACGGCACTTTGATTTTTACAGGCACGGCCCGACCGTTCATCTCTCCCGGCTCGAACGAGGACTTGATGGCCGCGGTCACCGCCGCCTTTTCGAGGCCGTGCCCCATTTTTGAGAGCACGCGGATCTTCTTGACCCTGCCGTTCTCGTCGATGAGCAGCTCGAGATGGACCGTGCCCTCGACGCCCTTCTCCCGAGCCTCGGGAGGATACTCGGGCTCGACGCGGGTCTTGAATCTCGGCGCCTCGCTCAGTTCGTAGATCGGAACCGGTTTGGTCGGCCGCGATGCTTTGTCTTCGTCTACCAGCGGCCCCGTGTCTGGGACCTCCCCGAGAGGCGCCACGTCCTCGAGCGGCGTTACTTCTTTTTCCATCTGCTTTTCGAGGGTGTTGCCGACGCGCACCGCGACGCCGCTGCCGGAATCTCCAACCGACTCCGCCGTGACCCCGAACACCGGTTTGGCTTCGACTTTAGGCTCGGCGCTCTTTGGCGGCGTCTGCACGGGTCTTTTATTCGGCTTCGGCTTTGTGCGCCTCACGACCGGCTGCGCTGGTTCCGGCTCGGGCACGGGAGGCACCACCGGCAGCGCCTGCGGCGGCTCCGGCTCGGGTTCGATGACGCGCGTCTCAAACTCCACACGCCCGAGCCCAGAGTCGGCGGGCCGAAGCCCATCCACGCCGGCAGCGAACCAGGCAAACCCGAGGTGCGCCGCCAGGGAAAAAGCGACGGACACGGCAACCCAAGGATTTCTCTTCGCCGCAGCGACTTCGATTTTCAGCATGATGACGCGCTCCCGCCGTTCAAAAAAAGTCGAGAAAGCAACCGGCGCCGACTCTCGACCCAAATGAACACCGAGGCGCCCGGGATCTGTCACCGGCGTCGGTTCTTTTTTTCGGAAGTGTCTATGCCGCGCCCCAAGTGCTCTGGAAAAGCCGGCGGATCACCAACGGGAATTATCGAACGCTGTTCATCGGGGCACCTTTTTGGACGCACGCGCTTTTGTGGGCAGATCCGCATCCTGCAATTTTCGTCCGAGTTCGTCATCTCGGGCAACAAGC
>JAABTR010000620.1 GCA_011389755.1 Deltaproteobacteria bacterium
ACCTTTTTGGACGCACGCGCTTTTGTGGGCAGATCCGCATCCTGCAATTTTCGTCCGAGTTCGTCATCTCGGGCAACAATGGCCAGATCCTTTTCCAGCCCAAGACACATGAGCACATTGGCGTAGGCCCCAATGGTGACTCCTGCCTCACCGTTTTCAATGGCCCGCAAAGTGGTTCGAGACATTCCGGCCCGCTCGGCAACCAACTGGGCGGAGAGCTTTCTTCGCAGCCTGGCCAGCCTGATATTCCCTCCCAACTCCTGAAGGAGGCGTTTCAGTGCAGGAAGCTGGATTGTTGTTTTTCTCGCCATAATGGTCATTATTCTAGCCATACATGGCGATATTGGCAAGAATAATGTCCATTGAGTGCGATTCACTGCTGGCAGAAAGAGTTGATTTGGGGGAAAACGACCGGCTACTCGTGGTACATGGCCACGTGTTCTATGCCCGCCTCCCAAAACGGGCCGCCTCTCTCTTTAAAGCCCAGCTGCTGGTAAAACCGCTTTACCCTCACCTGGGCGTGGAGATACTTGTCAGCCACCTTGCGCTCTTCCAAAAGGGCCAGCAGGTGTTTCACCAGCAACCTCCCGACGCCTTTTCCACGCCATCGTTCGTAAACCGCGAACCTCTCCATTTTCGCCTTCCGGCCGACCATGCGCAGTCGACAGTATCCGACGACCGATTCGCCGACAGTGGCGAGGAAATGCTCACTGTTTTCGTCATGCCCGTCGAACTCTTCATCGTACGGGCAATTTTGACCCACGATATAAACAGCGTCTCGAATGTCATGAATCTCTTTGTAGTTTTCCTTGAAATCCGCCCGCTTGATGGAAACTTTTTTCGTATCGCTGCACATGTGATTCGTTTTCGTTGATAAATCGGTTCACTGGTATCGGACGAACGGTACAACAGCTCGACTGCTCGAGCCGACAATATCGGCCGTTTTTGTCGGACGGCCTGCTGCTGTACCCAATCGAGACGTCGTCAGTCTGCGGGCGCGCAGTACTTGCTTGAACCGCTATCGCAGCAGATATAATTCTCAGGGCATCCTCTGCTATCGCAGGGCACATCGCCCTCGCCGGGGCACTGGCCTGTCTCGTGGAGGTCGCTGTCTCGAGCCGTGCTAAATGAGTCCGCCGCAGCGGCGACAAAGGTCCCGACCTGGCTTGTCCATTTTTCGACATTGTCGAACACGTCGAAGGTCGCGGCCGACAGAGGGGACCCAATCACTTCCTCTATTTTCAACTGCGCAATCTGCGATGAACCTGCCGCTATGGTATTGCTCACCATGTACTTGAGCTCCGGCATCAGATCCTGAGTTACCCCCTGTTCTTCGAGCACTATCGAGGCTCCTAGCTTTGTAAAGGTACTGCACATCGCCGGCACAAACGTCGAACTCAGATAAACGGCAGCACCGGCGATGGCCAGCGTTGTTCCCAGTGCTGTCATCGCGGGAGTCGTGGCAATCAGGGCTAAAGCAAGGCCGCCCACCGCCGCTACCTGAGCGACGGTGTTTCCCACTTTTGCCCCCCAATCCAGCCATCCTTGCGAGATCTCTTCATTGAGAGAGGTGGCCCAATTCTTTGCAAAATCCAAAAAGTCAGCGTCCAGTACAAAAGGCACCAATCCTCGCTGCGCAGGAAGGCTGTAGCGGTGGATGTTCCTTAGCTGAACCAGCAGCGCTGCAACAAGACAATCTGACACGGCGAGAGAAGCTTGGTCGATCTTCAATACCACCTCGCCGTCACTCGTTTGTGCGTTTGCAATGTCCACAGACGGTATTGTTCCATCTGCAACAGCAGAAATTATCATTCGTAGGCTCTCGATTTGGGCTGAGGATTGGCTCATGATTGATTCCAACTCCGTCGTCACCAAATGTCTCGCGTCGGCCTCATCACGCATCGCCAATAACGCTGCCGTACTGGATGACACCATTTGTTCCGCACCCTCTAGAAAGGCCAAGGTCAGCGTGCCGGGCGCGAAGCCAACGACTGGAAGATTCTCGATTAGCAGCTCGCCTTCCACCGGTCTTCTATCTCCATTGGGAAACACCACCTCTGCTGAAACGGTCTCCGCGCTCACACCACCGGTCATCTTGTCAAAATGAATCGGAGTTACAACTCTGAGTGGGTTAGTGGAAATCGCGGGCACGGTAACGGAAAAACCCGACCCGTCGAAAAAGCGCACTGAGATGGAG
>JAABTR010000621.1 GCA_011389755.1 Deltaproteobacteria bacterium
GATGACACCCAAGATAGTGGTCCCCGCGCCCGCGATGCCGCGGATGGTCCCGGAGATTTTGGAGCGCCCTCCCGCCCGGCGCCTGTATCTCACAGGCACCTCGACGATGCGCGCCCTCCGGCGCGCCGCGCGCACCTGCATCTGGATCGTCCAGCCATAGCCCGGATGCGTAACGCCCAGCTGCTCGAGCGCGCGATAGCGGACCGCGCGAAAGGGGCCCAGATCGGTGTATCGAACACCAAAGAGCATGTGGGTCAGAGCGCAGCTGAGGCGATTGCCGAAGCGCTGGGTGAGGGTGAGCGCCCCTTTCTCGCAGCGCCCCGTCACCCGGGACCCGATCACCAAGTCGGCCTCATCCCTGAGCGCGGGCCCGGCGATCTGGTCGATCTGGGCAGGATCATCAGAGAAGTCGCCGTCCAAGAAGACCACGACGTCAGGCGCCTCTTTTCGGCCCCTCTTTTCGAGGGCCGCGAGCCCCGCCAGGCAGGCCCGGCCGTAACCGCGCCGCGGCTCACGAACCACGACAGCGCCGTGGGCCGCGGCGATCCTCGCGGTCGCGTCCCGGGATCCGTTGTCGCTCACGATCACCGTGTCCACCCAAGGAGGCAGCGCGCCCAGCACCTTGGCGATGGTCTCCTCTTCGTCCAGCGCGGGGATGACAACCGCGACTTTGCCTTCGCAAGCGCTCATATCGACCGTTCCTTTCCCTAGGGCCCACCTCTCATCACGACTCCCATATCTACTTCAAAAAGGCGCCCGCGGGCAACGGTGGGGTTGTCTCGATCTTGACAGCGAGCCCCCGCATTTCCACGTTCTCATACACACGGCTGCCTACCGGGCATCCACAAAGACGCGAGGAGGCGCCCATGGCCGCATCGAAGGAGCATCGCCTTACCAACCATCTGCGGGGTGAGGCCAGCCCGTACCTGCTCCAACACATGCGCAACCCCGTCGACTGGTATCCCTGGGGGGACGAGGCGCTGGCCCGCGCTCGCTCAGAGGGCAAGCCGATATTTCTATCCATCGGTTACTCGACCTGCCACTGGTGTCACGTGATGGAGAAGGAATCATTCGGAAGCGAGCAGATCGCCGCTTTGCTCAACGAGGACTTCATCTCCATTAAAGTCGATAGAGAAGAGCGGCCCGACATCGACCACCTTTACATGACCATCTGCCAAATGATGACCGGCAGTGGCGGGTGGCCCTTGACTTTGGTCACCACCCCCGAGGGGGAACCTTTCTTCGCGGCGACCTACGTTCCCAAAAGCTCGCGGTTCGACAAGGCCGGCCTTTTGGACCTCATTCCCAGAATCACCCGGGCCTGGAAAGAGGACCGGGCGAGGGTCGAGGAGTCGGCCAGAGGTCTGACCCAGCACCTGCGTGGGCTCATGGAGACGTCGCCTTCACAAGAGCCCACCGAGGAGGCCTTGCACCGAGCATATCGCGGCCTCAAAGCCCAGTGCGATCCCGAGCACGGCGGATTCGGACGTGGGGTCAAGTTCCCGACGCCTCACAACCTTTTGTTCTTGCTGCGCTATGCCGAGCGAACCGGAACGAAAGACGCGCGGGCCATGGCGCTACACACCCTCGCGTCGATGCGCCGAGGCGGCATCTTCGATCACATCGGCCTAGGGTTCCACCGCTACTCGACCGACGCGAAGTGGCTCGTTCCGCATTTCGAGAAGATGCTCTACGACCAAGCGCTCTTGATGACGGCATACACCGAAGCCTACCAGGCCACCGGCGAGCCTCTCATGGCCCAAACGGCCCGGGACATCGCCACGTACGTCTTGGAGCAGCTGACCCACCCCGAAGGCGGATTCTACTGCGCACAGGACGCGGACGCCGCAGGACAGGAGGGGCTGTTCTATCTGTGGACCATCCCCCAGGTGCGGGCCGCGCTCGACAGCGCCGACGCCGATCTCTTCATCGAGCGCTTCGGCCTGGAGCAAGAGGGCAACTACGTCGACGAGGTTATCGGCAAAAGGACCGGGTGGAACATCCTGCACGAAGCGGTCTCGACCCAAGATCTGGCCGAGCGTCATTCCATGTCCAAGGACGAGGTCCACCGCAAGCTCGAACGCGCCCGAGGTCTGCTTGAAAAGGAGCGAGAGGGCCGCCCCCGTCCTTTGCGGGACGAAAAGATCCTCACCGACTGGAACGGCTTGATGATCGGTGCCTTGGCGCGGGCGGGTGCTGCGCTGGATGCGCCTTCGCTCGTCGACGCCGCGACCCGAGCTGCCCAGTTCATCTGGGGCAACCTGGTCACGGGAGGCGGACTCACCCACCGGTACAAAGACGGGCATGCCGCCATCGAGGGCATGTTGGACGACTATGCCTTTTTGTCTTTTGGGCTCATCGAGCTTTACGAAGCCGGCTTCGAGGAGGTCTGGCTGGAACGGGCCGCCTACTTGACCAATCAGACGTTCGAGCTCTTCGGCAAAGCCGGAGGGGGGCTCGGCATGGTCTCGCCCCGAACCGAGCTTCTGGCCCCACCTGAAGATTACTACGACGGGGCGATCCCCTCGGGAGCTGCCGTGGCATTTCAAAGCGCCGTTCGTCTGTTTCACATGACCGGCCTTCCCCATTTCCGAACGCGCGCCGCCGAGCTTTCCCGCGTCTTCTCGAGTCATCTGAACCACGCCGCCGAGCAGCACGCCTTTTTCCTCGTCGGCCTTGACTACGCCCTCGGGCCCACCGCCCAAATCGTCATCGCGGCCGCGAGTGAAGCCAAAGACGAAGGACAGCTCATCGCAGCCACCAGGAAGGACTACCTGCCGCGCAAGGTCGTGGTTGTGCGACACGTCGGCGACGCCGGGGCCCACCTGGCCCGAATCGCCCCCTTCACCGAACGGCAGACGGCTCGCGAGGGCCGCGCCACCGCGTATGTGTGTGTCGATCACACCTGCGAAGCGTTCACTCATTCAGGCGAGGAGATGATGGAGAAAGTAAAACGCCGTCTCCAAAAGTGATTTTTCGAAGACGGCGCCGGTTTGTGTTTCGCTTGGTTGACGCGAGGCCTCAGCGACGGTTCTCCTTGGTCGCCGGCGGCCAAAAATGGAAGGCCTCAGCGCCCTCCAGGACACCTGCAGCGTAAGGCAGCTCCGACGCGTGCACACTGTCGGTCTCGAGAACCTCGAGGAGGTCGTCCTCGGCGTTGCCCACCGCGACCCCGTAGAACCGGGGATCGGTCAGCATGTCGAGGTCATTTCCCGAATCGCCGCACGTCAAAATTGCGTTGCGCTCCACGTTCCAAAGCCGTGCAAAAAACTCGACGGCTTGGCGCTTGCCCGCCCGTTTTGGGAGGACGTCGAGATACTTTCCGCACGAGTAGACGACGGTTGTCTCGAGACCGGCGTCGATGAGCGACCGTTCGAGTCGCTCCACCGCGGAGGGCTCGTGACAAAAGAAGCTCGCTTTGTGCTCCGATTGAAACTCATCGGGCTGAAGCACGATCTTGGGGTAGCTCTTGACCACCTCCAAAATCGTCGCCCGATCCCACGCCTCGGACATGAGCCGCGTGTAGTCGCGGCTGGGCTCGGTCCACGGCGGCAACCACGCCTCCGTCCCGACGAACGGCGCGATGCCATCGGGCATCGGGAGGACATCCTCGCCGATCAGCGCCATCGTCGACGCAAACGATCTCCCGGTCGCGTAAACCAAGCGGACGCGATCCCGATTCGCCGCGAGCAGAAGCCTCAAAGACGCGAGGCCCGCGGTCGAAGTTCCGTGATCGAGCAGTGTACCATCGATGTCAGATACGAGAAGGCGGGGCTTTTCCATGGCTCGCCTCCTTGTTTTACGAATTCAGACTCGAGCTGTACGGTTTCCCCACGTGAAGCTCGTCCACGATCCAGCGCGCACCTTCGCGCTCGGGAACCAGGTCGAAGAGCTCGGCCCGGGTTCGGTGGGAGTCGACTTTTCCTTTGAGAACGTACCAGTCTCCTTGTTTGGCGACCTCGAGCGAACACATCTCACAAAGGTCTTGCTCCTCCAGATACCCCTGCAGGGTACGGCTGATCGACCTCAGATCGGTATCCGCTCCGATATGTGAAGCTTCATCGGGTGCTTTCTTTCCTTCTGACATGACCAAACACCTCCTTGTCTCAATGACAAAACAGTTTGCTTCGAAAATATATTCCTGATTTTTTACCAGTCAAGACCGGAGGCGTGGCGCAGAGCCGCTTCCGAGCCCACTGCGGCAGGGCCTTACGTCTAACAAGTTATTGTTTTTAAACTCATAATTTACGCTCCCCCGACCTCGGAATACTACGCTCAGCGAAATAACAAATAACGCATTTTTCCACTATTTCCACTCTCTCGCACCGCAAATTGCATCTGTTTTCGATTCTCCTGGCGGATTTTTATCGCACCACTAGAAACGCATCACCCTTTAGTGCATATTTTTCCTTTGCATCGAAATATTTAGAGGAGTTCAAAGTAGTTTTACAAGGGTGCCCAGGATGTGGATCGGGGGTCTGCGCAAAGAGCTTACGCATCCCGACACGGCGACGCTCTTCGCCGCGCCGGATGCCGCCGGGCCTGCGCCCTCGCCCTCATCCTCTTTT
>JAABTR010000622.1 GCA_011389755.1 Deltaproteobacteria bacterium
CAGCGTGCTCATGCTCTTGACGAGCCATCTTGGTGAGAAACGACCTGGCTTCGGGGTCATCCGTGCTCTCGGCGAGAAGTTTGTAGAAACGCTCCGCCGCCTCTTCCGTGGCGATTCCGTTTCGAATCGCCTGTGCCAGAGAAATCTGTGGCATATCCTCTTCCTCCTGCGCGTCACGTGAAGTCTGCATCCGGCAGCACAATTTCGCAAACAGCTGTGGGTCCCCGGGGCGATGAAGCCCAAAAAAGTGAGCTCGCCGGCGCCATCACCACATTTCGTCGTACTTGGTCCACAATAAGTCGCCGAGCTGCCAGTAGGATTGGACCACGGTAGCGCTGGTCTGGTGCAGGTACCGGGTGAGGTAGCGGGCGGCTTTCTCAGGCGACTCGGCGTGCAGGGCGGCCGCGGTGCGCTCCACCTGTTTTTGAGCGCCGAAGATCTGCCCCTGGAGGTGCTCTCGCACTCGTAGGACCTCCTTGCGCATGTCGGACCAGCGGTGGCCCGCGATGGTGCCCACGCGGTTGAACGCCCAAAACGCCGAGGCGCGGCTAAAGCCGGTGAGACGCCCGTCGGCGCGGAAGTCCCGCGGGAGATCGGTCACGCCGATGTATATCGGCACGTACGTGGTCATGGCCGTGTTGTCGTAGCCGAACCAGACCAGCCCTCCAACCGGGTCGGGGAGCCAGCCGCGGGACTGGGTCACCGTGGCGTACATGGTGTACCATCGGGCGATGGTGCGCTCGCCGCGCCAACCCCAGCCGCCGTTGATCCCGTGGAGCTTATTGGCGTCATAGGGCATGAAGGGGTTGGCCAAGGGGCTCTTGACGGTCTTGCCCTCCTCGTCGGTCACGGTCAGAAACCGGGTCATGTCGTACTCGGTTCCCTCGTAGGTGTCGCGAAGCAGCGCCATGATGGCCTGGACGTCGACTTTTTTGTCAGGTTTTATCGACAAAGGCAGGTTTTGGTCGTTGGGGTGAAACTTTCTCGATGGGGCCAGAGAATCGAAGACGCGCCATTCTCGGCGGGTGGCCGCGAAGCTGCGGCGGCCGTCCGGATCGAAAGACTCGCGGAAGGAGAAGCTCCGCCCCGGCCCGGGCACGTGGTACCCCCGCTTCACGGCGATCTCCTCGAGCTTGGCGAGGCCCGCGAATCGTTCGGTGTCGCCGAGGTCCACGCGATCGATGCGGGCGCCGTTGGCCACCACGGTGACGTGGTCGGCGGGGATCTTGGCGGCTGCCCACAAGGCGCCCCGCTCGTCCTTGCCCGGTCCGATGATCTCCATGATCCACAGCTCTTTGGGATCGGCGATCGCCAGGCTCTCACCCTCGTCGATCCAGCCGTACTTCTCGATGAGCTGTCCGCCGATCTCGATCGCCTCTCGTGCGGTGGCGGCCCGCTGGAGCATGAGGGCCTGGAGGGTCTCACAGTCGATGAGGCCGTTGTCGCTTCGCAGCTCAGGCCGCCCACCGAAGGTGGACTCTCCGATGGCCACCTGGCGTTCGTTCATGGGTGGGTACGCCGGGTCGAGGTACGCGTAGGTCAAGGGCACCTGCGGGATGCTGCCGGTGGGCTCACGTTCATACCGGTTCATCGGCCTCTGATTGACCTCTCGCCTTCGGGTCAGCTCAATGAGGGCGCTTTTGCCGTGTTTGCGCCTTGGGACCTTTTGCACATCGGTGGCGGTCCTGTGGCTGTCCACGGTGTGGGTGGTGATGACGGAGCCGTCGCTCGAGGCGTCTTTTCCCA
>JAABTR010000623.1 GCA_011389755.1 Deltaproteobacteria bacterium
CCGGGGTAGTTGCCCACGACCGTGGCGTTTGCGACGGTGGTGACGGCGCCGAACCAGCTCTCGACCCCGTAGTCTCTGTTGCCCGAGATGACGGCGTTTCGCACGGTGGTCCTCGACCGCTCCCCGTTGCTGGAGATGCCGCCGCCGTGGTTGCCCACCACGACGCAGTCGGTGATGGTCACCGAGCTTTGATTGTTGAAGATCGCTTGCGCGATATTGTTCGAGAAGGTGCAGCGCTCGATGAGCGCCTCGGATCCCTTGAGGTTGGCCAGGGCGCCGTCCCAGGCCGCGGCGTTCTCTGTGAAGACGCAGTCGCGAATCGTGGGGGAGACCCCGTCGTTGACCATCCCGCCCCCGTAGTTGTCGGGATCGGCGGTGTCGAAGCTCACCGCGGCGTAGCCCCCGCTGATGGTGAAGCCTTCGATGAGGCTGTCGTCCGCGCCGGTCACCACGTGAAGGACCTGGTTCGTCCAGTCGTCCGCGGACCGGTGCCCGTCGAGCACGGTGAGGTTCGCGTCGCTGTCCCGCTCTTCGGCGCCGGTCTCATCGCCGCTGAACCCGCCGAGAAGATCCACCCGGGGGCGCAGCCGCGCTGTGTCGTCCCAGTTCGTCTCGAAGATGTAGTGGACCCCCTTGGCCACCCAGACCTGACAGCGCTCGCCAGCGGGGCGTTTCTTAACCGCCGCGGCCGCCGCAGCCAGGCCTGCGCTCACGCGGTCGAACGCCGAGGGCCAAAAGAGACCATCTCCGCCGGAGGATCCTTTCGTCGAAACCCGGAAGACGCACGCTCCGGGCGGGTCCGTGGGTTGGTCACCGGTGTCATCCGTGGACGGATCGCCGAGGCTGCTGGTCTGTGACGCGGAATCCGGCGAGGTGTCCGAATCGAGCGCGGTGCCGGGCTCGGTGCTCGGCTCCGTCTCAGGGTCGCCCGCGGTGTCGTCTTGGACATCGGTGTCGTCCCAGCCACCGGGCGGTAAGCTCGCGGTCTCGGTGTCGGCATCGGGCTCAGAGCTGTTTGAAGAGCAAGAGCACATCCAGACTGCAGCGGCCAAGAGCGCTGAGAGTCTCCACGAGGTTTTCATTTTTGTTCTCCATAGTGCAATAACATACCGAACCTGTGTAGCACGGCGGGCTGAGCCCGATCAATCTCGCACCGCCGAAGCTTCGAGGCAGGGTGAGCCCTTCGTCGAGAAGCATTTTCCGCCAGTGGACTCTGATCGTTTCGAATACGTCGAATCCATTTCGAAAATTGAGCAGGCGGGTTAGACCATGTTACCTTTGGGCGTTTTTTTTGGAACTACGTGCGTCTTGACGACGCCAAACAGTTCGGAGCGTACCGATGATCAAGAGCAGGGATCAGGGACTCGACACCTGACGCCCGACGCCTGAAGCCTGAACAGGAGACAACCCATGCTTGAATCACTTAGGTTTAAAAACGTCGGGCCAGCGCCGTCGCTCGAGATCGACTTCAAAGAGCGTCTGAACTTTCTCGCTGGGGACAACGGCCTCGGCAAGACCTTCCTCCTCGATGTCGCCTGGTGGGCGCTGACTCGCACCTGGGCGCGTCGACTTGTTGTACCGCATCTCCCGCCGGCCGAGCCGAGCATTTATTACAAGTATCGAACCAAGGCTGGTCGTAGTCACGAATACACGAGTACCTTCGATCGTAAGCGTGAATCCTGGAGCATCAGACCTGGACGACCCGCTATTCCCGGCATGGTTATCTACGCCCAGGTTGACGGCGGGTTCTCGGTCTGGGACCCCGCTCGCAACTACTGGAAAAAAGATGATCCAGGCCGCCCGGAATCCTATCTCTTTTCCGCCAAGGAGGTCTGGGAAGGAAACGACCTTTGCGAAGGTTTGATTCGCGACTGGGCCTCGTGGCAACGGGAAGACGGCGAGGCGTTCGAGCAGCTCAAGAGCGTACTGAATGTTCTGTCTCCCTCCCACCTCGAACAGCTCATTCCCGGTGAGCTGCGCAAAGTCACCTTGGATGACCCGAAGCGTTACCCCACCTTGAAGATGCCATACGGCGAGGACGTCGCCCTCATCCACGCTTCGGCCGGGATGCGTCGCATTGCGGCGCTGGCATACCTTCTGGTTTGGACCTGGCAAGAGCACTTGGCAGCTTGCTCACTCATCGGCGATGCACCGGCGAGAGAGGTTATCTTCCTCATCGACGAAATCGAAGCCCATTTGCACCCGCAATGGCAACGCAGCATCGTGCCGGCGTTGATCGACGTCATGGAGGCGTTGACCGGTGAACATTCCGTCTCGGTGCAACTCATCACGGCAACCCACTCGCCACTGGTTCTAGCCTCAATAGAGCCCTTTTTTGAAGAGGATCGTGACGGGGTGTTCTTGCTCGACCTGCAAGACGATAGTGTCACTCTGCGCGAGCAGCCTTGGGCCAAGCAGGGTGATGTGGTGGGTTGGCTTGTCTCCGAAACCTTCGGCCTCAGACAAGGCAGATCTCTGGACGCCGAGCGGGCCATCGAGGCGGCCGAGGCCTGGATGCGTGGTGATAAGCAGGACCTGCCTGATGAGCTGGGTTCGCAAGACGCTATCCACCAAGAGCTCTTGCGGACCCTGGCCGGGCACGACCCCTTCTGGCCGCGTTGGATCGTCAATCGTGAACAGGCTGACGGGGGCGAGGCATGATCCGTTTCGAACCTGTTGCCAAGCCAGACCGATTTGAAGCTCAGGTCGAGGCGCCTGGTGCGACGT
>JAABTR010000624.1 GCA_011389755.1 Deltaproteobacteria bacterium
TGCCGATTTATTCCTACCGGGTTCGCAACTCAACGCCCGTGAGTCGCGACAAGGCTGTCAGCCTGGTGGGAGACGCACTCAGCCCGGACGCGGTGACATTCCAGCTCGTCGACACCAAGGTCAACTACGTCTTTTCCTCAGCCCCCTACGAAGACGGAGCTTTGTCTGAACGAATCGAACAGTATCTTGAAACGTACGATTACACGTACATACTCGAAATTGACGATTCCAAAGAGATTATCGGTGGTGAATGGGTCGGGCACAGCAAGACCAATCACCCGGACTTCCTCAGGTTCCCCAAAGGTCCGAGCACCGCAAAGATCGCCGCCGGAAAAATCACATACTCACGTGTCAAACAGCTCCTCAGCGCGGCTCAAGAGGGCAGTGATGTGGAGTTATCGATCGATAAGCAAAGGGATATCGCGCGCTGTGGACAGTCGCGCACCTTCGGACCCTACGATGTGGGCTCGAGCGGTCTTCTCGACGCGTCAATTAAGTCCCAAGGAAACGTGGAGCTGTTCGTTCACCACAGGCGGTCCGTCTCTACGCGGGAATACAGCTGCAGACGGCGATGGGCCCAAACAAGCGATCCGTGTGTCGTGAAGGGCCCTGGGCAGTTCTACGTCACTATCCTCGGTCATTTAGCGGAAACGGCATACGACCTGACCGTCTTTTACGGCAAGCGAAAGTGAAAAGCGCTCCTTGATTACTCGAACTCCGAGCATCTACCCGCATTGTAGAAAACCATGGAGGCCTCTTGTGTCTCCGCGTCCGGAGCGTCGGTTCTCACCGCGTTTTCCAACTCGCACATATTGCGGTAGTCATTCATTTGGGTCCCGTTCATGTTGACACCGCACAACCATTCGTCGGAAAATCCGCCGCAATCCTGGACGAGTTCCAGGCAGGATACGAGCAACACGTCGGTGTAAACGCTCTGGGATTCATTGCCTTCGACATCTTGTTCCAATTGGGCGGCTTCCGCCTCCGCGGCCTCGCGCGTGTCGAAATTCTTGGCCCCGTATACGCTGTAGGATTCATTGTCGAAGGGCCAGATGGTTTCGCCTGTCACTTCCAAACAGAACCGGCACTTGCCGTCCCAGTAAATCAGCATGGCGTCGTCCGCTCCCTCAGGGGCGTCCGCCGGCAGCGCGCGGGATTTGACTTCGTTTTTCACCTCGCACATGTTGGCATAGGTCTCTCGGTGTTCTTCGTCATTTTCGGCCGGGTCGGTAACGCACTTCGGTTCACCGGGGTATGCTTCACAATCCGAGATGAGCGCTTGGCACGCTCCGTCTGAAATCTCGATCTCCATGGAGGCATCATCAGCCCCCTCGATGCTCTCCTTCAGCTCCGCGGCCTCGGCCTCGGCTGCCTCCCGTGTGGCGAAGTTTTTGGCGCCATAGGCATCGAATCGAATACCGTCGAATGGCCACGCCATGTTTTCAGCAACAAACTCCAAGCAGTAGGATCGCGTTGACGAAGAGATTTCCAATTCGTAGGTCGTATAGCCCCTGGCCTCAACGACTATCGTGTACAGACCGGCCTCGAGCCCCTCGACTTCCATGCAGGCTCCGCTGCCGCAGGTCTCGCTTTTGAGCACATCGCCCTGCTCACTCACAAGGCTGACGTCCACCGTCCCCGGAAATGAAAACCACCACCAACGCCGTTGCACGTTTTTCATCGTAACCGTGACGCTCTCGCCTCCGAGGGCCTCAAAGCTCCACGAATCCTGTGACCACGCACCCACATCCCCCTCGACCGTCTCGTCGAAATCGATGGACGCGGCTGAAGCGATCTGCGGGACCATAAACAGCCCGATGGCAAAAATGAGAGTCACACACAAGTTAAAACGCCTGCTTAAGTTGTTACTCATTTAAAACTCCTTTTTAGTTTTTAGGACATACAATCGACCGAGTTTTCTTGAGCCCAAAGATAAAACACTTTGAATGATGAGCGTCAATAGATTCGTAGCCCAGATGCGCTTTTTGAGATTTTATTTCACACAGACTTCAAATTTCCAAAAATACAACTGGGCTGGCCGTGCCCCGCATTTCACCCATAATTTTCTCCAGGCTCGAATCGACTCCCCGGGTGAAGGAGACCTGTTGATGAAACACATTCCAAAGACAATCGCCTCGTGCGCGATCGCCGTGATGTTTCTTTTTGCCGCGTGCCGGTCGGACAACCAAGCCGCGCAAGACGAAGACATCCCCTCGCCTTCCGACTCGGATTACCCCGACCTCAGCAAAACCAAGAACGAAGACTGCCCGGATCTCGACTCCCTCGACGGCGACCCGACCGTCGCATACTACCGCTTGAGATTCGAGTACGCGGCTTCGTCCAATTGGTCGAAACTCGAATTCATCGATCCCGAAAATATTCTCAGCGTTCGCGCGATGTCCGTCGAGGGAGACGCCGACAAGGCCGAAGCCGGATACGGCGGGATCACGGTCAATCAGCCCAAGAATCAAGCCGAGGCCGGCGCGGTCATCGAGGTCACCGCGGACTACGCCATCAGGCCCGAGGCGCTGGACGCGCCGTTTGTCATCAAGCTCGGTCAAGGAGTCATCGGCTCGATCACTTTGAAAATATCCACCGTTGTGGGCGACGACATCCAAACCATCAAGGAGGTCACCGAGCCCAGAGATGCTGAGTTTCAACTGGATCTCTCGTCGCTCAGCGGGGTCTCTCCTTCAAAGGCGCCCATCGCCCCGGTGCGCCGCATGGGGTGGGCGCTTTACTACCCCTGGTACAATCTCAAGAGTTGGGAAGCGGACCACATGAAAGACCAGCCGGAGATCCCCTATGACTCTGGAGACTTACAAGCCGTCACGCGTCAGATTTCACAAGCCAAGAGCGCCGGCATCGACGGCTTCATCTCCTCGTGGTGGGGACCGGGCTCCAGAACCGACGAAAATCTGGTCGTCGTCCTCGAGGCCGCGGGCAGGAGCGACTTTTTCATCGGAATGTTCCTCGAGACCAAGAGCATCGTCACCGAGCAAGGTGGGGACATGGCCCGCGTCGAGGACGAGCTCGTCCGGTGGATCGAGCACTACGTCACGAACTACAAAGACCACCTCGGCACCATGAAGGTCGCCGGCAAAACCTTTGTCATGCCCTGGATCACCTGCACCCTGCCGGTCGAGACGTGGCAAAATGTTCGCGACAGGCTCGATGACAAACAGATCGAGACGACAATGGTGGCAGATTGCTCGAAACCGGAGTACTTCGACGTGTTCGACGGCGCCCTGGGTGACAAACCCGAGACCGGCAAAACCGTGCGCTACCACGCCTTGCTCTCGGATTCGGGCAAACCCAAGATATGGATGAGCAGCGCCATGCCCGGCTACGACGAGCGACTCTTGGACCGAGAGGACCCGCGCTACACCGATCGAGAAGACGGCCGCTACTTCCGCACACAGCTTCGCACCGCCTTCTCAACAAATCCGCAGTGGATACGCCTGTACACGTGGAACGAGTACCCGGAAAACACCTATATCGAGCCGTCGAAAAACTTCGGCGATAAGTACTTAGATATCGCCGGTGAGTATCTCCTGCCCTGGAAGTGCGCCGAGTAGGCCCACGGCATCTTTCGCGTTGTGCGCGCCCAAAATCGTTTCATTTTTCCTTACAACAACGCGGTTTTCGTGCTTCTGTAAGAGGCAAAGAAAAAATAAAGCTTTCCGGCGCTATTTTTAAGCCGGGCAAAGGAGTCGGTCATGAGGCTATCGAAGCTATTACTGGGAGTCGTTTTTTTGGTGTCGTTCGCCGGCTGCGATGACGATGACAATCAGAGCTGCACGAGCGGCGAGTTTCTCGTCACACAAAAAGCCTGCGGCGTCGACACCCTGGGTGAGCTGACGCAATTTTGTGTCGATGAAACCTGGCAGGAGCATTCGTGCAACGATCCCGCCGACTGGCCGGACTTCAACTATACCTCGGGGTACTTAACCGGCTGCAGCGGGCAGATCCACTACCAAAAGTGGGGACAAAAGAGTTCGGCCGTCGCGAATTTGGTGCTCATCAACGGCCGCACCGAATACGTCGACAAGTACCATCACTTGATACCACTGCTCGCGAGGCAGTGGGACATCGTCATGTTCGACCAGTACGGGCAGGGAAGGTCCGATGGAGTCCGAGCTCACGCTGATGACTTCGACGCGCAGCACGTCTGCGATTTTAGAAAAGTGCTCGAGGGGGCGACAAATCCCCAAATCCCCACCTTTGTCATGACCCACAGCATGGGAGGTTTGGTGGCCGTACGTCACGAAGAGCTGCACCCGGGATCGGTCGATGGCCTTGTCATGAGCGCGCCGATGTTGGGGCTCGACAGCTCCCCTTTCAACACCGAGCAGGCGATAAAGATGGCAGCACAGGCCATCGAAGATGGAAGAGGCGAAGACCACTACAAAGACAACTACGTCCGAACCGAATGCGATGACTGGCAATTGACCCACGACTGCGCGCTCTATGAACAGTTTCGAAAGGATCCTCTCACGGTCATAGGTTATCCGACCTACGGCTGGCTGTA
>JAABTR010000625.1 GCA_011389755.1 Deltaproteobacteria bacterium
GAACGACGGCGCCCTCCCCGCAGTTGGCCGAGATATCCATGCTGAATCCGCCTCGGAGGTTGTCGTAGGCCTGGCAGGCGAAAAATTTGTTACCCTCGATCACCGCTCCCCGGTTGTCATCCTGGGAGGTGCCGTCCAAACGGGCATACAAGCCCCACCCGGGGCCCTGGTTTCTTCGGCCGATGCACCTGTGAAACTCAGAGTGCCTGGATTTGGGGGTCCAGCCGTCGCTCGTGCAGTCCTCGGCGATACAGTCGTACCATTTGTTGTATTCTCCTCTGTCGGTCAATCCGTTGCCAGACATGTTTTCGTCGACGCCCGCGTCCCTGCTGACCAGATTCCGGCATTCGTTGTGTGTGCTCTTGGGGCCCAGGGTGAAGTTATCGTCCGAGGCGTTTTCGATGGTCATGTCGTGAAAGTTCGAGCCTGTGACCTCGATGAAGTTGATGAAACGCACCCCCTTCTTCGCATTGTTCTCGGCATTCCCGTAATACGCTCCGCCCGACATGTCGATGCCGGCCGCTCCGCCGGGTTGCTCCGTGATGCCCGTCAGCCTTCTGGTGTCGATCCCGTCTTCCACCACGCCGGCCTTGTCGAGCTCGGCGTTGTCACCGAGGGTCAGGGTCCCGTCGAGGATCCATGTGAAGTTGGACGGGAGGTAGATCGTATGGCCGATGACGAAGTCGCCTTTGAGCCGCAGGGTGTCACCCGCTTTGAGATTATCCAGAGCATTTTGAATAAGGGCGGTGTCGTCCGAGGTCCCAGACGGGGCGATCTCGTAGCAGCCTTCGTTGCATTCGCCCGGCTGTGGATCGTCACCGGTTTCCTTTACAATAAGGTCGTCGACTTCGTAGGTCTGGTTCGAGGCGCTGGTCTTCGCTTCGATCCTGATCTCGAGGGTGTCTCCGCCGCCGGCGACCGTCTCGCTCACCTTCAGCGGTTGGAAGTCGTCGGTGCGCCCAAAGAAGCTCTTCCAGGCCCCGCCGTCGAACCGGTACGACATTTTGAGATAGTCGGAGCTCTCGAATAACCCCACCTCGCGGCAGCTCGCGTCCGCCAGGATTTCTAAGGAGGTCGCACCTGAGGTGACAATTTTTCCAGAGGTCCACGCGCAGGTGTCCTTGCTGCATGTGAACGCGCCGCCGAGCGAGTCGAAGGTCTCGTGGTAAGGTAGTTTATTCTGGGGGCCGCAGCTGCCTTCGGGCACGCCGCAGCCGCACTCACCGGGCTCGGTCTTCTTCGGGTCGTCCGGGCACAGGTCGCTCGCGGTCACCACCATGTGGTCCAGGTTGGGGCCGCTGGAGCTGGTGGCCTTTACGCGGATGGTGTTTTTGCCCTCTCGCAGGGGCGCGACGATTTCGCCTATATCCCAGCTCTTCCATCCGCCCGTAACCCCAAAGGGCACTTCGCCGGCCGCTTGGCCGTTGACCGTCAGAGCCGTTGTCCGAGTTGCCGAGCTACCGTTTGCATAGCGGAAGGTCAAAGAGTACAGACCGGCCAGTTCGACATCGATGTCGTCGAACTCGATCCACGCACCTTTGTCGCCGTAATTGATGTAACCCGCACCCGTGAACCCCGAATGCTTGCGGCTCACGTCACAGTCGTTATCATCCGTGCGGTCCTCGGCCTCGTAGAGCTTTCCATCGCCCGAAGCCGTGACGCCCGTGGGATCGTCGCGACCATCGCCGGAGCCGTCGCCGATATCCTGGCAGCCGAGTCCGAAAAACGCCGCGGCGCTCACAAGAAAAATGGCATTGATGAGTGTTCTATGTGGCATGTTTCCTCCATGTTGTTCCGGTCGCCCATCAGGCCGCGCGTTCTAATAACTGAGCAGCTTTTGTACCATCTCGATAAAGGCGTATTTACAGGTACTTGGCGGGCTTTGAAGGCGCGAAGAGATAAACCGATGCGACACTTTTTTGGAGAGCGTCACATGGGTTTAACACTTGAAGAAACAGGCGCTGCTGTCAAAACGTTCCGCGGACACCGAAAAATGCCGCGCCATAGGTGAGCCTCAGCCGAAGTTTTGTCCCCTGACCCGCCCCAGTGAGGCTCTTGTCCTCGTTCGGATCTCGTTTGAGGTCGACGAACGCGAATATCACCGCCGCTGCCGCCGACGCGGCTGTGACCCCTATGGCTAAGTTGGCTCCCAGGGTCAGGTTTTCCCCCCGCTCTTTGAGCGCGGTGTCTGTCGAGCCTCCGCTTTCGAAGTCGTCCAAGACTTTGTTGGACAACCCTCCGAGCACCGCAACTGCGCCGGCGCCGGCGACAGTCATCCCCGTCGCGATCCAAAAAGGCGCCCTCAGACGAAGTGGCTCCTTTGAGGGCCCGAGGGGCGGCAGCTTCTTGGCCGAGAGCTCTTCGGGTGACGACTGGCTCGAGCTCAAGTTCACGTCGAGCTCGAGCCTGCCCCCCGCCGGAACAATCACCTCGTAGCGCCGGACCTGTTCGCCGTCGATTTTTGCCACATCCACGCTGTGCTCCCCGGCGAGGAGCACGATAGTTGCCGGAGCCAAGCCGCGGGAGACGTTGTCCACCGTAACCTCACAACGCGCTTCAGAGCACGTGACCTCGAGATCTCCGACCTTGGATTTCGTCTTCTTGAGATAGGCCCTGATCTCCGCATTTTTTTTGGGGGTTTGGGGACTGGGCTCCCTCAGGTATTTCCGAAAGAACTCCACTGCTCGAGGATGGTCGCCGGCGGCGCGATAACAAAAGCCGATGTTGGCCAAGACAGCCGGATGTGAGACAAAACGATAGGCTCTCTTGAACGCCTCGGCGGCCTCGAGGTACGCCCCTTCCTCGAACAAGGACTGGCCGGTCTTAAAAGCGCGAGTCGCCTCTTGTGTGTCCCGAGCTGTCGGCCCGTCGTCTGCCAGTAAAGTAAAGCTCCACGAGAGCGTTGTGATGAAGGCGAGAGTGGATAATGTTCTCATTTTTCACAAAATGGGCAGTCCATGAGCGTCGAGCTTTTACCCTTTTCGTTGTTCGGTCTATTTTTTTTGACTTTATGACTCGGCGAAGCCCTTTTTTTCTCGAGATTGACGACAATCTCACCGCCCTCAACCGGTGCGATTATCCGTTTGTACGGCAGGTACCCTTTGGCGACCACGACCAACTCCACGGTCTTTTTGTCCGCCGGTACGGCGATCTTGCCATCAACAACGCTGATTTTTTTTCCATCGAGCAACAGGTCCGCGGAGGCGGGCAGGCCCTTGAGTTGGAGCTCGACCGGTTTCGCGGCCTTTTCGCGAAGGGGCGTCTCGTTTTTTGATTCCGATTCAGCTACCGGGGTCGGTGGGTCTTCCCGGGGCGATGTCGCAGCGGTGGCGACCTCTTCCGCCTGTTCCTGGTAGAGATAAGCGAGCGCGGTCAGTGCCCCGATTCCCACCGCGGCGAGGACGAGAAGACGCCTCCCTCGCCCGGTGGATTTTTTCTTCAGGTAGTCAATCCGCTGTGTGAAAACGCCCGCCTTTATGTCGTCAAAGCGGTGCCGGGTATCTCCCGTGGTTCTTGAGTCCGGCCCGGTCGTCGAAGCGCCTTTTTCGCTGCTAGTCGGGGTCGTCGCGCGTCCCTGCGTTGCCCGCTCGATTAGTTTTGTGTCGCTAGCGATATCCTCGGGAAAAAGCCCGGTCATCAGTTCGCTGAAACCCGTGCTTTCCATCATGCCCCCCAGCTGAGCCAAAATCCCCCTGAGATCCTGCCCCAGCTCCCTTGCGGTCTGTTGGCGATCGGCAGGATTATTGGAGAGGGCCTTCATGATGGCGCGGTCAAGCGCCGGATCGATGCCCGGAGCGATGGCCCTTGGAGGTTCGGAGCATCCTTGGAGAATTTGGCTGACCCGCGCGATTTGTGTGTCTCCTGGAAAGGGGTGTCGGCCGGTGGCAAGGAGGTACAAAACGACCCCGAGGGAGAAAATATCCGCGCGTCTATCGACTTGCTTTCCTTGCAGCTGCTCGGGGGCCATGTAGCCGAATGTCCCCTTGACGACCCCGGACCGTGTCGTTGCGATCCGTTCCTGGGCGTAGGCGATGCCGAAGTCGATGAGTTTAACAAAGCCGTCATAGGAAATCAGAATGTTTCCCGGTGAGATGTCGCGATGAACCAGGTTCAAGGAGGAACCCTTGGGCGCTTTCAGGTTGTGGGCCGCGTCAAGGGCATCGCAGACCTTTGCCACGACCGTGAGAAACACCCTGGGCTCCAGTCGCATTCCGACTCGATTAATCGCTTTTTGAATTTCGTCGAGACTCTTGCCCTGAACGAGCTCGACCACCATGAAGTAGAGGCCGTCTTCCTCGCCGACCTCGGATATCTCGACGGCGTTTGGGTGATGAAGCTTGGCGGACAACCGCGCCTCGTCGAGGAACATCTCGACGAACTCCGTCTGCTCGGCCAAGTGAGGGTGAATGACTTTGATGGCGACGAGCTTTTCGAAGCCCGCCATACCGGAGAGTCGCCCCAAAAAAACCGCCGCCATCCCACCGCTGGCAATGGGGCTTATCAGCTCGTACCGCCCGATGGTCCTTC
>JAABTR010000626.1 GCA_011389755.1 Deltaproteobacteria bacterium
ACCTGGTGGCCCAAGGCAAGCGATGGCCCGGGGTCTGGTTTTTCGATGAATCCTTTTCACAGGTCGTGAAGATGCCTGAGGTGTACTTTCGAAAAAAAGGCACCATGCCCATGGAACTTCGCCTGGAGGTGGTCGCGCCGCCGCAACTGAGTCATCTCACCCCATCTGAGTACCGGCAAGCGGTGCAAGACGAAGTCCTGCGGCGGGAGAAGAAGATCGCCGCCAAGATGGTAGCGCAAGGTCAGTCGTTTCTTGGGATCCAGGGCGTCATCAAGCAACGGCCCACCGCCATTCCCAAAAGCTACGAGCACCGCCGTGAATTGAATCCACGCGTTTCAGCAAAAAGCAAGTGGCAACGAATCGAGGCCATCCAAAGAAACAAGGAATTTCTTCACCAGTATGCCAAAGCTTTCAAACGGTGGAGGCAAGGCGATCGGGAGGTCACCTTTCCAGCCGGCACCTACCTGCTCCGCGTGCAGTCCGGCGTTAAATGCGCCCCTGGATAGAGACGAACGGCGCTAATCGGCGATTGTTGTGTTTTCCGTTCCGGAAAAACCACGCCACAGGTGCGTGTCGTCGACTGGGCAGCTCTCGTTGAGTCGAGAGCCAATGATTATCATCCCCAATTTTTGCCTAAAACGACCTTGAAGCGCCTTTTTTTCGGTGCAAAACATCCAGCTCCAGCGGCAATCTCACCCCTTCAACGAGCCCGATGGTCTTTTAACCAGGGTGGGGTCTTCTGTCGAGGAGTTATGGGTTCCCCGCTTTTGGCGTGGTAGAATGCCCTTTATGAGGACCCAGAAAGTGACCGTCGAAGAGCTCGCGCGCATTTTGGCCGATGCCGGCCTTTTGAACGAGCAACAGACCGCCGAGGTGGCCGTGCGGGCCGAGCCCCAGAGGGCCCGGCTGGCGAGGAGCCGCGGGGGACCTGAGAAGAGCCGCGAGACGGCGCGGCGCCTGAGCCCGGCAGAGATCATCGCGTCCATGGGGCTCGTCCCTTCAGGGGACGCGGGCGCTCCCGCGCTGGACGAAGATCGCATCGTACGGGTCCTCGCCGACCACGCCGGTGTGCCGTACGTCAAGATCGACTCCTTGCGCCTCGACGCGCAGCTCATCACGTCCACTTTGTCGCTGCCGTTTGCGAGGCGCACCTCGGTCCTGCCGCTGTCTCGCAGCGACGACGAGCTGACCGTGGCCGTGGTCGATCCCTACGACGTGGCGCTCTTCGACGAGCTGACCCGCCTGACAGGGGCCAAGCTGCGCATCCGTTTGACGGCCCGCACCGATATCCAAAAGCACATCACCGAGGTTTATGGATTCAAGCGCTCGGTGGCCCGGGCCGCTCGGGAGATGACCGCCGGGATCGATCTGGGCAACCTCGAGCAGCTCGTGCGTCTGGGCAATGTGGACGAGCTCGAGGCCAACGATCGGCACGTGGTCAGCGCGGTGGAGTACGTCCTGCACTACGCCTTCGACCAGAGGGCGTCGGATATCCACATCGAGCCCAAGCGGGATCACAGCCGCATTCGAATGCGAATCGACGGGGTCCTCCACGACGTCTACCGCATCCCCAAGGCGGTCCACCCGGCCATCGTCACGCGCCTCAAGATGCTCGCCCGGCTCGACTTGGCCGAGCGCCGCCGCCCTCAAGACGGGCGCTTCAAGACCGACAAGTCCGGAGACGAGGTGGAGATGCGCCTGTCCACGCTGCCGGTGGCCTTTGGCGAGAAGGTGGTCATTCGCATCTTCGATCCCAGCGTCATCATCCAGGACATCGCGGGGCTGGGCTTCGATCCGGAGAGCGAGCGGCGGTTTTTGAGCTACATCGAGAGGCCCAACGGCCTGGTGCTGGTCACCGGCCCCACGGGCTCGGGCAAGACCACCACCTTGTACTCGACCTTGCGCTATCTCGCGAGCCCCGAGGTGAACATCACCACCATCGAGGATCCCATCGAGATGGTGGTGGAGACCTTCAATCAAATCGCGGTGCAGCCCAAGATAGGGCTGGACTTTGCCCAGGCCCTGCGCCACGTCCTGCGCCAGGATCCCGACATCGTCATGGTGGGAGAGATCCGCGACCCGGAGACCGCGAATCAGGCGCTGCAGGCCGCCCTGACGGGTCACCTGGTGTTTTCCACGCTCCACACGAGCGACAGCGCCACCAGCGTGACCCGCCTGCTCGAGTTTGGGCTCAACCCCTACCTGGTCTCGTCCACCCTCGTGGGCGTCGTGGCCCAAAGGCTCGTGCGCACGGTGTGCGAAGCGTGCCGCACCGAAGAGGTTTTGTCCTCAGAGCAGAGGGCCATGCTCGACATCGAGCTGCCCCCGGGCGCCGACCGGGAGCTGACCGTGGCAGCCGGCGCCGGCTGCGTGCGCTGCCGGGGCACAGGCCTCTACGGCCGCACCGGCATCTTCGAGCTGCTCTCCGTATCCGACACCATCCGAAATCTCATCAACGACCGCTCGGATTCGGCGGAGATTTTGAGAGCGGCCCGGGCCGACGGCACCGTGAGCCTGCGAGAGTCGGCGGTGCGCAAGCTCGCCGAGAGGGCCACCTCCTTCGACGAGGTTGTCAGGATCACCGTCGACGAGAGCCGCAGGTGAACTGCTGATCTAAAGAAGCCGGGGAAAAAAGAACCCCATTGCCGATTCCCCCTACAAATTTGACCCGAAGCTGAGGCAAGATAGCCCACAAGCTCCGAGAGGGGGCGTGGCCGGAATTTTCGGCCGCTGGACTGACGAGATACGGAGGAACAATAGATGGGCGAACGCAGATACGCGCTTTTGAGCGTGTCGGACAAGACGGGTATCGAAAACCTCGGGCGAGGGCTTGTGGACTTGGGCTTCAAGCTCCTCTCCACGGGCGGAACGGCATCCGCCCTCAAGGCTGCGGGGCTGCCGATCACGATGGTGAGCGACTATACCGGCTCGCCGGAGATCTTGGGCGGCAGGGTCAAGACCCTGCATCCGCGCATCCACGGCGGCATTTTGGCGCGGGACGTCGAAGAGCACCTCGACGAGCTCGAGCAGGTCGAAGGCAACCTCATCGACCTGGTGGTGGTCAACCTCTATCCGTTCCAGCGGACCTCGGAGATCCCGTCGGTCAAGTTGCCCGAGCTCGTCGAACAGATCGATATCGGAGGCCCGTGTCTCCTGCGCGCCGCCGCAAAGAACTTCGAGCGAGTCACCGTGATAAGCGATCCCAAAGAGTACGAGAACATTTTGTGGCACCTGGCCCACGACAGCGAAGTGCCCCTCGAAAAGCGCTACGAGATGGCTCTCAAGGCGTTCGCCCACACCGCGGCCTACGACGCGGCGATATCTTCGACCCTGCCGAAGTTCGACGTGAACACGAAAGAGCGCTTCGGAGGTCTGCGATGAAGGTCTTGGTGGTGGGAGGGGGCGGCAGAGAGCATGCCCTGGCCTGGAAGATCGCTCAGAGCCCCCGCGTCGAGGAGGTCATCTGCGCGCCCGGCAACGCCGGCATCGCTCGTCACGCCCGGTGCGAACCGGTGGGCGCCGAAGACGTGGACGGGCAGGTGGCCCTCGCGAAGAAGGAAAATGTCGGCCTGGTGGTGGTGGGGCCCGAGGTGCCCCTCGTCCAAGGGCTCGCAGAGCGGCTCAAAGAGGCTGGGATCTCGGTGTTCGGCCCCAGCGCCGCGGCGGCTCGCCTCGAAGGGTCGAAGGCGTTCTCCAAAGATTTCATGGAGCGCCATGGCATCGCCACGGCGAAGCACACCGTCCACGAGGATGTCAAATCCGCGCTGGCCGAGGTGGAGAGGCGGGGCGGCAGGTGCGTGATCAAGGCCGACGGCCTGGCCGCGGGGAAAGGCGTCATGGTCTGCCGCAAGCTCGACGAAGCCAGGTCGGCGGTGCAGCGCATTCTCGGCCAGGGCTCCTTGGGGGCTGCGGGATCCCGGCTCATCATCGAGGACCTGCTCGAGGGTGAAGAGGCCTCTGTGCTTGCCATCTGCGATGGTCACCGGTTCGTGATGCTCGAGCCGGCGCAGGATCACAAGGCGGCCTTCGAAGGAGACGTCGGTCCCAACACCGGCGGCATGGGGGCCTACGTCCCGGCTCCGGTGGTGGATGGCCGGCTCGCAAAGAAGGTGCGCGAAGAGGTGATATCCCGCGCCGTCGCGGGGATGGAAAAAGACGGCCACCCCTTCTGCGGGGTGCTCTACGCGGGGCTCATGATCGAAGACGGCGCGGTCAAAGTGCTCGAGTTCAACGTGCGCTTCGGCGATCCGGAGTGCCAGCCCCTGCTCATGATGCTGGGTGAGGACATCGTGCCGATCCTCGAACAGGCGGCTCGCGGTGAGCTGGAGCAAAGACCCTTGGCATGGCGGGACGGGGCAGCCATGTGCGTGGTTTTGGTCTCGGAAGGGTATCCCGGCGCCTACGAGAAGGGCAAGCTCATCCGCGGGCTCGACGCGGCTCCCGGCGGCGCTGATGTGATGGTCTTTCACGCCGGCACCAAGCAGACCGAAGAGGGCGTGGTGACAGCCGGCGGGCGGGTGCTGG
>JAABTR010000627.1 GCA_011389755.1 Deltaproteobacteria bacterium
AGCCAGCAGCTCTCGTCGCCGCTCGGGCCCCACGTGGCCGAAAAAGCGCGCGCAGACCCTTTTTTCACCGGCGCGTCGCTCGAGCTCGGATCGCCGGGGGCCGTCTCCGGCGATGAGGATGGTCCAGCCTCGGAGGAGCTCGCCCGCATCGATGAGGACGTCAGCGCCCTTGAGAGGGACGAGCCGTCCCACAAAAAGAGCCGCCGGGCCGCGCAGGCCCAGCCTCTTCCGGGCTTTTTCGCGCTCCTTTGCCGTAAAGGAGACCTCGGTCGGATCGATCCCCATGGGGACCACGAAGGCCCGGCCTCGAACGCTCTCGAAGTGCCGCGTCCCCACGAGCGCGGCAAACCGCGCTTTTAAGTGCTCGGAGACGAAGCACAGCGCGTCGGTGTGCGCCGCGACGCGCCGCGCTAAAACCCGGGCCCGGAGCGTCTCGAGCACGTGCAGGTCGGAGCCGTGGCAAAAGGCGGCGTGCAGGTATGACCTGTTTTTTTGCGCGGCCACGAGCCCGCAGGGCACGAGCCAGTGGCTGAGCACAACATCGTACCTGTGGGCCCGCCTCGCCGCTGCGCGCAGCATCGAAGCTACCGCGGTGGGGACGAGGGCGTTCTTCAACGGGCTCGCCGCGAGGTTGTCCAGAGCGCCGGCGCCGTGAAAGAGGGTCTCCCAGGTTCTAAACGGCGCGTACGGCAGGCGCTCGATGCACACGCCTCTTTTGGCCATGGAGGTGTCGTAATCGGCGCACGCGCCCGGTGTGCGGGGCGTGAGGACCTCGATCCGAGGACCGCGGGCGGCGAGGGACAGGCACATCCGCGCGACGAAGCCCCCCGCAGCGTCGTCGGCCCGATCCGGAAAGGAGCTGGTCAAGATGCCGAGGCGGCCTGTCATGGGAGCTCGCCGGCGGTCCGATCTTTGTCGTCGCGGCCCGGAGGCAGCGCCCGAAGCGCGCCGGACCCAAAGAGCCGCCTGAGACCACAGCTTACGATGACCAGCGGGACGCGAACCAGAGCCGTGAACAGGGAGATTCCCGAGATTTCGTCGCCGTAGATCGGGCGCACCGGCACCTGGGCGAGCCTGGCTTTGCACCGACTGAGCTCAAAGAGCAGAGAGTTGGGGAAGCCATACCGGGGGTAGACCGAGTCGAGATCGATGCGATCCAGCAGCTGGGTCGTGATGGCGGTGTAGCCGCACTGGGAGTCCCTGACCCTGGGGTAACCGCAAAACACCCGGGACAAGAAAGACAGCACCGTGTTTCCGAGGTACCGAGGCAGCGGCATCTCGCGGCGCACCCCAGGCCAGGCGAGGCGGTCTCCCTTGGCGTAGTCGGCTTGATTCCGGACGATGGGCTCCAAAAGAAAGGGAAGATCCGCAGGGTCCATCTGCGCGTCCGCGGCCATGACCACGGCGATGTCGTGACCGCGGGTCAGGGCGAGCCTGTAGCCGCTGATGATAGCCCCGCCGACGCCCGCGTTGGTCGTGTGTCGATGTGTCACCATCGAGCAGGGCGGCGCGGCCGCGCTGAGGACCTGGAGGGTCGCGTCTGTGCTGGCGTCGTCCACCACGATGACCTCGTCGACCCAGGAGGGGACCGACTCCACCACGCGGACGATGAGACGCGCTTCGTTGTGAGCTGGAACCACGACGGCGATGCGGTGCTTGCGAAACATAGTGTCTGTTTAGCACGAACGCATTGAGGCTGGAATACACTTGAACGCGAGCCCGGGGCGGCCGGCGAACTTTGATGACAATCTCGAATCGATTTCGTTGACAGGGGGCCCGGCCGTGAAATAACTTGTGCCGGCCATGACTAAGATGACTTACAAAGAAGCAGGAGTCGACATCGACGCGGGCGAGGCGCTCGTCGAACGTATTCGACCGGCGGTTCGGGCAACGATGCGCCCGGAAGTGCTGGCGGGTGTCGGAGGTTTTGCGTCGCTTGTGTCTCTACCCAAAGGGTACAAGGAGCCGGTTCTTGTTTCGGGCACCGATGGTGTCGGGACCAAGCTCAAGCTGGCCTTTGCGCTCGAAGAGCACTCCACCGTGGGTATCGATCTCGTCGCCATGTGCGTCAACGATATCCTCGCGACCGGAGCGGAGCCGCTGTTTTTTCTCGACTACTACGCCTGCAGCCGGCTGTCGCCTCCCGAGGCCGCGTCGGTGATCGAAGGCATCGCCGAGGGGTGTCGCCGGGCCGGCTGCGCCTTGGTCGGGGGCGAGACGGCAGAGCTGCCCGGTTTCTACAAGGATGGTGAATACGATCTGGCCGGGTTTGCCGTGGGGGTGGTCGAAAAAAGCGAGGTGGTGGATGGTCGCCGCGTGCAGCCAAGGGACGCGGTCATCGGGCTGGCTTCCAGCGGGCTTCACTCGAACGGCTACTCACTGGCTCGGGCGGTGGTGGAGCGCAGCAAGGTCTCCCTCGACGAGGTCCCCGAGGGGTTCGAGGACACGCTGGGCCGAGCCCTGCTCGAGCCCACGCAGATTTACGTGAAGGCGGTGCGCAGGCTCGCGAAAGAAGTCGAAGTGCGCGCTTTGGCTCACATCACAGGCGGTGGTCTCACAGAGAACCTCCCGCGCACCTTGCCCGCCGGTATGGGGGCCCGGTTGCAGGCGGGGTGGTCGGTGCCCCAGGTCTTTCGCTGGATTGCGGCCAACGGCCCGGTGGAACCCACCGAGATGCTGCGAACCTTCAACATGGGCATCGGTATGACCGCAGTGGTTCCCTCACAAGATGCGGGCCGCGCCGTAGACATCCTCGCCGAGCAAGGTGTGGAGGCAAAGATCATCGGCGAGATCGTCGCCATCTTAGATGATGAACCCCGCGTGCTCGTCGAGGGGGATGTTTGAGCACGAACTACTACGATGCCGTCGTGATGGGGACCGAGCTCGGCCCCCTCGCCGCCGGCGCGCTGCTCGCAAAGAGGGGGTTTCGCGTTTTGGTGGTGGGCCAAAACGCGCCGACCGATAGATACGACTGTTACGGGTACACCTTTTCGCGCCGGCCTTTTCGGCTCACGGCGGCCGAGTCGCCGGCCATCCGCAGGTTGATTGCGGAGCTGGGCGTGGGGCAGGTCTTCGGCCACATGCTCCACGCTCCCAGGCCTTTGTACCAGGTGATCCTGCCGCGCGCTCGCATCGACGTCTTTCGAGAACCTTCCGCGACCGAGAAGGAGGTCTGCCGGGAGCTGCCCGAGGTCGATGTGGACGTGCCCGCGTTGTTCGACGGCCTGGGGCGCATCAGCGGTGAGCTCGACAAATTGTTCGGCGCCGAGGTGGTGCTGCCGCCTGAGACCTTCCTCGAAAAAAGGGAGCTCGCCCGCGCCGAGGTCCAAAATCCCTTTCGAGTCTCCCCCCACGCCGCCCGCTTTCTGAGTGAGTTCGAAGGCAGCGAGCTGGTGGAGTTCCTCGAGGCGCCGGTGCGTTTCGAGACATCCGGCATGGATCCTCTTCCCCCGCTCGTGCGTTTTCGGCTCATGGCCGGGTGGCTGTTCGACTGCCACAAAGTCGAAGGGGGCCGAGACGGGCTCGCGCGGTTGTTCTCCGATGTCATCGTCTCTCAGGGCGGAGATGTGAATCCCAGGCAGAAGATCGTCGAGGTCGTGGTGCAAAAAGGCCGCGTGGCGGGTGTCCGCATGGGCGGCCGCGAAGACCTGACCGGTTGCCAGACCGTGCTGACCGATCTGTCTGCGCGCGAGCTCTCCCCCCTGGTCCCGCCCGGTGCCTGGACCAAGCGTTTCCGCACCCTTGTGGAGCAAAGCCCACCGTCTGTGCTCGGCTACGCGGTCAACCTGGGCGTCGACAAAGAGGTCATCCCGGCCGGGTTGGCACAGACGGCGTTCGTCGCTCTTGGAAAGGGGCTCGGCGCCGACCTTCTGCGCCTGGAGTTGGTCCCTCAAGAGGATTCCAAGCGAGCCGCCATTCACGCTGCGTGTGTGGTGCCTCCCGGCGAAGAGCGCTCCATCGAGAGCGGTGCCTTGCGAGACGCCGTCCTCGACCGGATCCGCGAGCTGGTCCCGTTTTTGGATTACCACCTCGAGGTCATCCACTCGCCCTTCGATGGCTTCGGTCCGCTCGATTTGACCGGTCGCGCCAAGGGGAGCGCCCCTGAGGTCCCCCACGAGGAAGAGATTCAAAGGTGGTTTTTGCGCAGGCCGGTCCCCGGTGGCGTCTTGGGCGTGGGAAACCAGCCCCACCGCACGGGGATAAAGGGACTTTTGCTGTCGGGGAGCCAGGTGGTCAGCGGGCTCGGTCCGGAAGGAGAGCTCCTCGCGGCCTGGGCGGCGGCGCGTATTTCCGGGAAGATGGACACGAGGCGGGAGCGGATGGTCCGCTCCATGCGTTCCAAGGTCGAAATCTAAGAGACGTGGCGGGAGTAGAGCCGGGGGATGAGATCCCAGACGGTGTGCTCGGTGCCGTCGTCGTCAAGGCAGCAGGGGATGACCGAGACGATCTCCTCCATGTGCTTGTGGCAGACCTCGAGCTGTCGAATGTGCCCGTCGCAGTATCTGTCGTAGACCCGGCCTTC
>JAABTR010000628.1 GCA_011389755.1 Deltaproteobacteria bacterium
GATCTGCGATGACAAGAATGTGGACGTTGTTGGTTATCATCACGGCCTCTATGCTCGCCATGCTCGGCATGCTCGGTTGCGATGACGACGAGGGAGGCGCCGTCTCCTCCGGGATCAACTCGTCAAAGCAGCTCGACGAGCTGTCCCAGGCCGAAGAACAAAGAATGTGCGAAGAGTTTGCCTCGGCGCTCGAGGACATCTTCACCAAGGAGACGGGCTGCAAAATAATCGCCGTAGAAATGGGAACGTCGGCGAACAACAGCCAGCTATGCCAATCAACCTACGATGGGTGTATGAATGGCCAAATGGCGGATGTGCTCAATAACCTCCTAGGCGAGATCGTGGGCGAGATGGCTGACTGCACCCCCGACGACTCGTACGAAGACGAAAGCGAGTGCAACGCGACCGTCGGCGAAGCGGAAAAGTGCGCCAACGATACCATCGCTGCATTCAAAGCCGCCCTCAAGCAGCTCAGCTGCGACAACTTGGGCTCATTTCAGGAGCCCGAAGAACCGGCGTCATGTAAAGTGATGGATGAAAAATGTTCCGGGTTCACGCAGGATGAAAACTTCGACGACTTCTAAGCCCACCACCCCTCAAACCGATCACCTCACGACAAGATCCCGTTCTCTATCGGCGCACCGGATCCCCATCAAAGAGCTCCTGCCGGGCCTGCCACTTCCATCTGCGCGAGAATCCACCGGGCCTTGGCGCGCACGTGCCTCGAAGGGGCGGCGGGGCTGCGCTTTTTGGGGTTGGGCAGGCAGGCCGCGATGAGGGCGGCTTCTTTTTTTGTAAGAAGCTTGGCCGGCTTGCCGAAATAGCGCCTCGACGCCGCCTCGATGCCGAAGATGCCCGGCCCCATCTCGGCGACGTTGAGATAGACCTCCAAGATGCGCTCCTTGGTCCAAAAGAGCTCGATGAGGACGGTGAAGTAGGCTTCGAGCCCCTTTCGCAAAAGGGTGCGGCCTTGCCACAAGAAGACGTTCTTCGCCACCTGCTGGCTGATGGTGGAGCCGCCTCGGATGCTACCTGGGCTTTGCTCGTTGTGACGCAGCGCCTGAGCGATGCTGCGCCAGTCGAAGCCCGCGTGGTCGAGGAGCTTTTGGTCCTCCGCGGCGATGACCGCGAGCTTGGCGTGGCCCGATATCTCATCGAGGCTCACGTAATCCCGGCTGAGCCCGAAACCGCGTGCCCACGATTGCGCTTGCGTCCACGTCACAGGCGGGTCGACCCGCGACAAGATCGCGGCGTACGAAGCTGAAGAGATCACCGCTGCCAACGCGAGGTTACGAAAAACTCTGAGCACGCTCGGTTTGGTTTTTCTCTTTGCCGAGCTCACGTCGACGGGCTCCTCTTCAGCTCCTGGCGCAGCAGCTCGAAAAATCGTTCCTTGGCGTGCCTTTCGATCCACGGCAGGTGGCCGCACTTTTCGAGGAGGAAAAACCGCAAGTCCGGGAACATCCGGCGAAGAGGCGCCTCGACCCCTTGCGTCGGGTGCGGGTCGTACTCTCCGTGTATGACGGAGATCGGACAGCGCACCCGGGGCGCGAGCGCCTCGAGCCCACCGGTCCTGCGAAAGTCGTCGGCCTGGAGCCAGACGCGGCGAAACAGGTCGTACTGATGCGCGACCGCCTCGATCTCCAGAGTCAAAGGATCATAGGCGTCGGCCTTGGTGATGTAGCGCCCCATTTCTTCCATCAGCGCGTCCTTTTCCCCAGGCGCAGCGGTCTCGAGGAGGCCGAGGAGGCGCTCCGCTTCGTCGCGCTCCGCGGGCAAGAGGCGGCCGCGCCTTTTGAGCCAGAGCCCCGTCGCTTTGTCGGCGTCGAACACGGCGCTGCCCACCATTATCAAGCGCTCGACGAGCTCCGGGCGGCTGGCGGCGGTGATGAACCCGAGCATCGCTCCCCAGGACGACCCCACCACCTTGACCGGACCGCCGCACGCCTCGAGCTGCTCGGCGAGCTCTTCGACCTGCCCGGTGAGGCTGTCGCGGGTCTGCAGCGGCTCCATCACCCCCCACTGCTGGCAAAGCTCCCGGGCCACCGGCGCCATGTAGCCGGGTGTCCCCGGGCCACCGTGCACCACGGCCACCCGGTAGGGAGGAGCGCCGTAGAGTCTGATGTTCAAAGCGCCTGTCATCATCGTACTCACACCTTTCAAGCCGCCGACAACTATATCGAGCACCAAACCGAAAGCATTTTCAAGATTTTGAGCAGTCTACTTGCTATCGAAAAAGAACGCATTAATGGAATAAAAGCTCGAACATAAAGCCTCCCCGGGTCGGTCCCGCATCGCGCCCATGGCTTTTCAAAGATTCTGCGGGGGTCAAAAAGGATGCGCGACGACAAAAGAAGCTTCTCGCCCGGCGACAAAAAGCACTCGGCACAGCGGGATTTCTCTTTGAGCGAGGAGACGTATCGAGCCGTGTTCAACACTGCGAGTGAGGGGATCTTCATCCACGACGCCGAGACCGGCGCCGTGCTCGATGTCAATGACACGGCCCTGCAAATGTACGAGTGCCGGCGCGAAGACCTCTTGAACATGAACGTGATGTCGCTCACCGATCTTCCCTCCGACGAAGCGCTCGAACGGGGGCGCCGGCTTTTGACGAGAGCCCGCTTACATGGGCCGCAGACCTTCGAATGGCCGGCCCGAACGCGCTTCTCGGGGCGCTCCTTCGTCGCCGAGGTGACCCTCAAGAGCGCCGTGGTCGGGCGGGAACAGCGCATACTCGCCTTCGCGCGGGATGTCACCAGCCGCCATGAGACCCAAAAGGCTCTCGAATATCGAAGCGCGTTCGAGGCTCTCATCTCCGATATCTCGTCGCGTTTCATCAACCTCAAGACCGACCAAATCGATGATCACATCGAAAACACTCTCGAAAAGCTCGCCCGCTTCACCTCCTGTGACGGCGCCTACGTCTTTGTCTTCGACTCCCAGGGCCGAACGCTGTCCATGCGCTACCTCTACCAAAACGACCGCCTGAGCATCGACATGGAAAGGGCCCAAAACATCCCGAGCGAGCAAGGCGGCAGCTGGGTCCAAAGGCTCCTCGAAGGCGAGGTCATGATCGCCGCCGCGTTCGGCGAAATCCCCGAGCAGGCGCCCATGGTCCGCCAGCTCGCCCGGGCGTTTTCCATGGAGTCGCTCGTGGATGTCCCGATGACGCAGCAAGGCAAAACCATCGGTTTTTTGGGCCTGACCTCGGCCGGCGCGACCGCCGACTGGTCCGAGGACGCGGTCTCCCTGCTCAAACTCATCGGGCAGGTGATATCGAACGCTCTGTCTCGAAAAAAAGCCGAACAGCGAACCTTTCTCTTCAACGAGCGTCTCAGGCTTGTCGCAAAGCGAACAGACGAGCTGGCGCTGTGCGAGGATCTGACGGAGCTTGCGCCGCGGGTCCTCGGGCTCCTGTCGGAGAGCCTCGCGGCCCACGGCGAAAGCTTCTATGTCCACGAAGGAGCACATCTGCGGCTGCTCCACAGCCTCGATTCCGAGCCCGGCCCTGCCCGCATCGACCTACCGGCGCCGCCGGAGACCGCGTTGCAACACGCCCTCGAAACCCGAGACGGTCTCTTGGTGGAAGGCGTCAAAAGCGGCTCCCGCTTCGCCGGGATCTACGCGGCGCACGATCGCAAAGGCGCGTTCATCGTGCTGCCCTGTCTCGACGCGAGCGCCGAGATCCGCGCGATCATCACGGCCCGAAGCCCGAGTGACCAGCCCTTCAGTGAGCAGGACCTAGAGATAGGTCGGATCATCGCCGCTCACTGCGTCGCCGCGATGAGAGCCCTCGAGCTCGGGGCCATCATCAAGGAATCCGAGCGCAAGTACCGCACGGTCATCGAGAGCTCGCTCACGGGGGTCTTCATCGCCTCTTCTGAAAAAATAACCTATAACAACAAGCGGTTAGGCCACATATTCGGCATCGATCCCCAAGGGGTTCAAGATGCCGCAAGACACCACATGGAATCCCAGCTGTGCGCCGAGCTCAAACAGGGCCACTCGGAACGAGAGATCGCGCTGGTAGGCGGCGCCAAAAGGTGGGTCGAGATCCTGGTGACTCAAGTCACCCACGATAACCGCCCCACCTTCATCGGCAACGTCATCGACATCACCAAGCGCAGAGACGCCGAGCAGCAGCTCATTCAGTCTCAAAAAATGGAAGCCATCGGGCGCCTCGCAGGCGGAATCGCTCATGATTTCAACAATATTTTGACCGGCATCTCCGGATTTGCCGAGCTCTCGTTGTCCATGACCGACCCGGGCGATCCGGTCTACGTCAACATCGAGGAGATTCTAAAGGCCGCCGAGCGGGCCGGGAGCCTCACCAATCAGCTCCTGGCGTTCTCGCGAAAGCAGCTCATCTCCCCCCGCGTGGTCAACCTGGACAAGGCGATTGACCAATCGCAAAAGATGCTCTCGCGGATCATCGGCGAGGACGTCGCGTTCGAGAGGGTGAGCGACCCGGCGCTGTGGACGGTCCGCATGGATCCCGCCCAGGTGG
>JAABTR010000108.1 GCA_011389755.1 Deltaproteobacteria bacterium
CCGAGTGGATGGGGACCATGCTCCACGAGCAGGGACACGCCATCTACTACCAGTACCTGGACCAATCCCTGCCTTTCAATCTGCGCGAAGCGGCCCACATCTTCTCCACCGAGGCCGTGGCCATGTTCTTCGGCGCCCTGGCCTCCAACCCCAAGTGGTTGGTCGATTACGCCGGCGCCGACTCGAAGAGAGTCGAGAAGGTGCAAAAGGCCATTCTCGAACAGCGCCGCCGCGAGCAGCTCATCTTCGCCCGATGGACCATGGTCATGCTCCACTTCGAAAAGGCGCTGTACGAAAATCCCGACCAAGACCTCAACGCGCTGTGGTGGGATCAGGTCGAAAAATACCAGCTGCTCAGCCGCCCCAAAAACCGCGACCTGGCTGACTGGGCGTCCAAACCCCACTTCACCATCGCGCCGGTCTACTATCACAACTACATGTTCGGCGAGCTGTTTGCCGCGCAAATGCGGGCCAAAATCTCCGAGTTGGTCGGCCACGAAGGCTCCGCTTCGGCCATATCGCTTACGGGAAAAAAAGAGCTGGGCGACTGGCTGAAAAAGGAGATCTTTGCGCCCGGGATGAGGCGACCCTGGCCCGAATTCGTGCAGACCACCACCGGCGCGCCTTTGTCGGCCGAGTATTTCGCCGCCGAGCTCGAATAGCAGAATCTATATTCCATTTATTATCCTATAATTTCCCTCCCGCCTTCAAATGAGCTAACATCCCAAAAAAAAAGGCAGACGCGCTCCGCGAGGAGGCTCGCTGGAGGTCGTCTACGAAGCCTTTGGACGAACCACTTTTGTAAAACAGCAACGAGGAGAAAAGGGGATGTCTCTCAGCTCACGACTCAAAACGAACGGCGGGTTGGCGCTGACGCTGACCGATAGACAACAATCGGCGCTCTCGCGCATCCTATCGAGACTCGACGACGGAACCTACACCCTCGAAGACGCCCCTTGCTTTTGCGGCGCCGAAGAAGACAACGTCATCGCCGAGCAGGACAGGTACGGCCTCCCCGCTCGAACGCTGCTGTGCATGAGCTGCGGCCTGATGAGGACATCGCCTCGACTCGACCAAAAGTCATCCGCCGAGTTTTACAAGGACGATTACCAAGAGCTCTACTCGGGACTTCAAAAAAGCGACCAGCGCTTCGAAAGAGATGTCGAGTACGGCCGGGTGCTCCTCGAGTCCCTGCCCAGCCTGCTTTCCAGCGTGGAGACGATCTTCGACGTCGGGTGCGGAACCGGCGGCGCGCTGCTCCCCCTCAAAGAGGCCGGCAAGGTCGTCGCGGGTTGCGACCACAACGAAGAGTTCCTTCAGAT
>JAABTR010000109.1 GCA_011389755.1 Deltaproteobacteria bacterium
CGGCGGCGCGCTGCTCCCCCTCAAAGAGGCCGGCAAGGTCGTCGCGGGTTGCGACCACAACGAAGAGTTCCTTCAGATAGGCCGCTCAAAGGGACTCGACGTCATCAAAGGCGGTGTGAGCGAGCTGGTCGCGCACACGGGCCGCCGAGCCGATGTGATCTTGCTGTCCCACGTGGTCGAGCACTACAGAGATCCTCAAAAAAACCTCTTGGAGGTCATCGAAGCGTTAGAACCCGGCGGTATCATCCTCGCCGAGACCCCCGGCATCTTCTCCATCCCTTCTCAGTACGGTGGAAATCTGCTCCTGTTTCTCCAAAACGCGCACAATTTCTATTTCTGCGAGTCCACGATGCGCCAGCTGTTCGAATCGGTGGGCCTCGAGATCGTCGAAGCCGACGAGCGCATCTTTCTCGGCGCCCGCCGTCCCGAATCTTGGACGCCTAAATCCGCTCGCAGCAAGATGGAGAAAAACGCGCCCGCCGCGCTCGAGGTGCTGTCCTTCCTCGCGCGCATCGAAAAAGAGCTCCTCGTCAGCGCCGCCGAAGGCAAAAAGACGAAGACCGACATCAAAGCCGACGCACAAGCCGGGCCCCCAAAGGCCGCCGAAAACGAGGTCCTGCCGTGGCCCCTCCACACCGAGGCGATGCTGAGGGTCATCGCGTGGCCCGAGTACAGCTCGGTTGAGGGGCTCGAGAAAGTATTGAGGGTCGCGGAGCCTCTGTACGGACGACCGGAGTTCTGCCTGTGCCTGCGCCACGATCCCGACGTGGACATCCCCATGGACGAGGCCCGCGCAAATCTGCAACAGGCCTTTGAGCGGCTGGACAAGACCGTCGACCTCAACGTGTTGTTCATCGACGACAAGATGGACAAAAAGGACTGGCCCAGGCTCGGCAAGTCCGTCACGGCCGCTCTACACATCAGCCCCATCCCCGGCGACGTGCGGACCGAGTTCATCAACAGGCTCGGCGTCGAGGTCATCACCGGCGAGCCCGAGTAGGGGCGCAATTCATTGCGCCCTACGAACCGACGAAACAACGAACCGATGTACCATGACGACGTACCAGGGGCGCGATGAAACAGGGCGCGATGAATCGCGCCCCTACATCGGGTACCACACCGGTAGGGGCGCAATTCATTGCGCCCTACGACCCGGCCCACAGAACCGGTGTTCAGGAAACGACCATGAGGCGATTCGTCAGGTTGTACATTCCGATGTGCCCGCTGTCTTCGGCGACGAAGATGGAGCATGACGGATCCACCTGCAGCAGATCCGGCACCGGCGGGTCTCCTCCGAGGGAGTGAATGACGTGACCGTCTTCGGGCCTGACGACGTAGACCGTGTCCGCCGGCACGAACAGGACCCCACCGCGCAGGACCACCTTGAGCCCCAGGGGGATGTCGTCCGAGCAGGTGGGCCCCAGCGCGGTTCTCCAGACCTCGATCCCGGTTCGCGCGTCGAGGGTCCTGAGCACGCCGCCGGCCGAGTTGATGATGAAGCGCTTGTCGAGGGCCATCAGAGCGCACGGCTCCGCCCAGCCGGCGCAGTCCTTGCGCCACAGCTCCTCTCCGGTGGCCGTGTCCACGCCGACAAGCTCGTTTTGCCTGCCGCAACGCGCGGGTATGAGCGCGACGCCGTCCGCGATTATCGGCGCGGTCATCGCCCCTCCCGACAGCGCGACGTTCCAGATGAGTTCGCCGCTAAACGCGTTGAGGCCGTAAATGCGACCCTCGGGGCGCCCCGGACGTCCCCCCACCACGATGAGGTTCTCGCCCGCGACCGCCGGCGGCGTCAAGAACTGCGTCCTGTCCGTGTAACGCCAGACCAGGCTGCCGTCCTCCACGTCGAGGGCGTTGAAATGGCTGTCGTTGCTCGCCACGTACATGAGCTTGCCATAGCGCCGCAGCGAGAATCGCCCTCCGCGGGAGGCGGCAAAGCGCCAGCGGGGTTCACCGGTTCGGATGTCGAGCGCGACGAGGCGCTTCTCCTCCTCCACGGCGACGGCCAAGCCCGGCGCCGGCCCGTGCTCCACGACGAGCAGCACCGGCGCCCCTCCCGAGCGGGGCGCGAGCGACGTGCGCCACTTGAGGACCCCCGAGCAGAGATCGATGAGCTCGATCTGCCCCGAGGGGGCCGCCCGCACGAACGAGTCTCCCCCCACCCTCTGAATGCGGGCGTCAGAGCGATCTGTCTCTCGCCGCCACGAGACCGCGCCGGAGTCGGTCTCGACACCCAGCAGGACCCCCCTGGCTGAAATGAGCGCCAGGTCGTCACACAACATGGTGCTGTCCAGATCCAAGCCCTCGACCTCGATGCGCCACCGCTCTGAGAACCGCAGGCGGCTGGCGTCTCCTATCACCACGGGGGCGTTCGAGGTGCGCCGGGATTGGGTCAGCCGCTTGTAGCGCTCCACATCTTCGTTGATGATGGCGCCGCGGCGCTGCTCCTTGGTCCAATTGGACAGCGTCTTGATCTCTCGGCTGAAGGCCTCGAGCCTGAGGTTCCGGCGCTGGCTGGGGCTCACGTCCACGATGAGCCGCCGAAGCTCCCGGGCGACGCCCAAGACCGCGTCCGCGTACTCCCAGGGGGTCAGATCGTTGATGACAGCGATAGCGTCTTCGTTTCGACTGTCCATGAAGCCGACCACGAGGCCGTCGTCGCGCCCGAGGCGCACGCTCACCACGAGCCCATCCGACAAGAGCCGCGAGCTCATGGGGCGCCCCTCTTCCCAGGCGGTCAGGAGCTGCCGCAAGGACGCGAGGAGCCTCTCGGTCTGGAGGAACAAAAAGCCCTCCCCCAGCGCCATCCGCCGCCCACGGGCGTGAACCACGTGCTGCCCTCGAAACAGCAAGGGGTTGAGATCGCTGCCTTGGGGCTTACCCGGAGCGTTGAGGTCCGTGACCGTCGCCCGGAACCTGAAGCCGAAGCTGAAGCTCCGCTCGGTCCGAGAGCTCTTCCAGCGCGTGCTGACCACATCCCTCGGGGCGGCGGCCGCTCTCTCGGAAGGTCCCGTGTCGATGGACACCTTCTCGAGCTTGTCGGCCAGCGAGACCATCGTCACGATGAGCGGGTCGCCGTGGGCGCCGGGGTCGACTTCACACGCCTTGGTCGTCAGATCCCGCACCGAGGCCAGGACGCCTTCGACCAGCTCCACAAAAGAGACGCGCTGATCCTTGACGATGACCTCCGGTTTTTGGCCGCCGCGGTAGAGCGTCAGGTAGGCGGCCTTGCCGAGCCTTTGTAAAACGAGCTCCCACGGGCCCTCGTAGAAGCTGACCCGAGCCGAGCCGTCACCCTCGAGAAGCCTTTCCACGGCGAACAAGAAGTCCCGAGCCAAGAAAAATATGGAATCCTCATCGTGCCGGCCGAAGATGCTGCTCCCGCCGACCACGATGTCGACGGAGTCGCGCACCCTGCCGAAATCGATGTGCTCGCTGATCTCTGTTACGGGCTCGCCGCCATGGCGGGAGCCGATAAGCCAGTTGTCACCGATGACAATCTTGAAAACGTCGCTGCTTCGCATGACACCCGGGTTCGGCCTCCTTTGGGGAGGGCATCGACCGCCTCGTCGAGTCGTTAATCGACCGTTAGCGTTTTCGAGTCGACAGCTCTTTACTTTTTTCGAGTGGAGCGCTGTCTGTAGATGATTCTAGCGCGGACTGTGTGCAAACCACAATTTATTGGAGCCGGATGTTAAGCGCTGACTCCGACCTGCCACGCGGGCCGCCTAGATGTCTTCTTCCCCCCACACGATGGCCCGAAAGCTCTCGAGGCGCGTGCTGGGATCCTTCCAGCATCCCTCGGGCAGACCGGCCTTGCGGCACGTGTGGTTTAAAAACTCCTCCCGATCCCAACCCCACTCGAGGGGGACCTGGGGCAAGAGCAAGCCCGTGCGCCCCGCGCTCGAGACGATGAGCCCGTCGCGGCCCACCTCGACCTCCTCGGGAGAGACCGACCTCGGCTGTGTGAGCACGGAAATCTCCATCTGCAGAGCGTCGACTTCTTTCCACGTGACCGGGCTGAACCTCACGTCGTGGATGGCCGCCGCTCTGGCCACGTCGGCGACGCATTTGTAAAGAGGCGCCCGGGCTATCACGTGACCGATGCAGCCGCGCAGGTGACCCTTTTTTTTGAGCGTCACAAACGCCGCGCCGGGCCGGGCGAGCAACTCATCTTCGGGCTCGGGCGGCTCGTAGACCCCACCTTTTGCGGCGGCCCGAACCGACTCCTTGGCCAAAACCATCAGCTTTTTGCGCAGGTGAATATCAAACGGTCCGAAGTCTTTTTCCGTCATAAGTGCCGTCCTCGTGTTTTTGTCCAATGTGAAGGCCATCGCGGCGTAGCCGACCACGCGATCGCGCCTTCGGGATGTGTCCGCGCTGTTTTTGTAGTCCAAGACGGTCACCCGCCGTTTTTTTTCCGGCCACTTCTCGAACAACCTCAAAAACACCAGCGCGGGGGCGTAACCGCACATGCCCTTGCGCGTCGGCGCCACCTTCTTCCACTCATCGAGCTCAAAGGTGCGAAGCAGCTCCATGACCCTTTGGTCGTACTTCCGAGCCTGCTCTTCGGGGTAAAAGTGAGACATGTCCGAGCTGACCACGAACAAGACATCGGCGCTTCGACCAAAGCTGCGGTGCAGCGCCTCCGAAATCGCCTGGAGCCGTCTTTCGTCGTAAACCGCCACCACCACCGGCACCACCGAGGCCTTCGGCAAGGCGATTTGGATAAAAGGGAGCTGAACCTCCAAGGAGTGCTCGCCGGCGAACAGGCTCGGCGCGTCCTCGAAAAGACCCGGATACTCTTCGACCAGGGCCCGGGCCGCCTTCGAATCGACGGGGACTATCCCCAAAGGGGTGCGGTAGCCGTCTGCGGTCATGACCGCGGCTCGCTCCGCGCTTCTTTTGTGGTTGAGCGCGAGCACGACCACGGTCTTGTAGCCTCTGCCCTCGACGGCTCGGTAGGCAGCCGCGGCCACCGGGCCCGAGTAGGCGTACCCCGCGTGGGGCGCTATGATGCCGGCGATGTCGCGACCTCCGAGGTCGACAGCCCGCGCGGATTCCATAAAAGAGGTGACCTCGTGGCGCAGCGCCTTGGGGTCATCGGGATAAAACCCACCGGCCACTTGAGGCGAAAAAACTCTTGGAAGATCTTGGGAGACGTCTTGTTTTTTTTCTCTCACGAGGGCGTGCGCCGCCGGAGTCGGCGAGGCGGGGCGCTTTTCGTTGCAACCCAACGTAAGAGCCGCAAGTAAAACAAAACGCAGCATGTGATCCTGACTCCCATATCCGAACAAAGTGTCAACCTCCATTGTGCGAGACGCAGCCTGAGACCGCAACCGTTCGATGGGCTCGGCGCGGGGGCGGGCCGGGATGACTTTTCCCCGGCGCGAGGATATACCGATGGGTAGGATGCGCATCGTACTCGTTCACCCGGCGGGTTCCAACTGGATCCCGGGAAAAAAAGACGTCACCGCGGTCGCCAACCGCATGGTGCCCAGCGGGCTGCTCTCCATCGCGGCTTACCTGGAAGCGTCCGGACACGATGTGCTCGTGCACGATTGTCTCGGACCCCACGCCCCCCCGGACGCGCCTCGAAACGCCAGAGCCGTCATCGACCTAGCGCCCGACATGGTCGGCTTCTCCACGACGACCTCTTCGTTTTTGGGCGGCCACGAGATGGCCCGAATCATCAAAGACGCCCGCCCCCAGACCCGCACCGTCTTCGGAGGCGTTCACGTCTCGGCCCTGGGCCCAGAGCTCCTCGAGCGGTTCGGCTCAATCGACTGCCTCGTCATCGGCGAAGGAGAGCAGACGCTGGCCGAGCTCGCGGGCGGCCGCCCCGAGTCGGCCATCACAGGGCTCATCTGGCGCGACGGGGATCGCGTCGCGACCAACGCGCCGCGGCCGCACTTGGGCTCCCTCGACGACCTGCCCTTTCCGGCCTACGAAAAACTCGTGGGCTTCCCCCGGGGCTACAACCTGCCGCCGTTCAGCTACGTCCGCGCCCCGGGCACCGCGATGATCACCAGCCGCGGGTGCGTCTACCAGTGCTCCTACTGCGACCGCTCGGTCTTCGGCCGCAGCTTCCGCTCCAACAGCGCCGAATACATCTACGAGCACATGAAGTATCTGCGCAGCCGCTTCGGCATCAGGCACGTAAACATCTACGACGACCTGTTCACCACCAACCGAAAGCGCATCATGACCCTGTGCCACCGGCTGGCCGAGCGCCCCGTGGGCGTGCAGTTCAACTGCGCCGTGCGCGTGGGGCACACCGACGACGAGCTCCTGACGGCGCTCAAACAGGCCGGCTGTCTCATGGTCTCTTTGGGCGTCGAGTCCGGCGATCCCGCGCTGCTCGAAGAGCTCAAAGCCGGCGTGACCCTCGATGAGGTCCGCGCCACGGTCCGCAAAATCCAAGACAAAGGGCTCAGGGCCAAGGGGCTGTTCATGATGGGCGTCGTGGGGGAGACCGAAGAGTCCATCCGAAAAACCAGCGACTTCGTCATCGAGCTGGGCCTGGACGACATGAACATGTCCAAGTTCACCCCCTTCCCGGGGGCTCCCTGCTGGCGCACCATCGGTGAGCACGGGGCTTTCGAGGAGGACTGGCGACGGATGAACGCGCTGAACTTCGTCTTCGTTCCCAAGGGGATCGAGTCCCGACAGCGCCTCGATGAGCTCTACAACACCCACGTCAAGAGGTTTTACACAGACCCCGGCTGGCGCCGCAGGCTGCGCGGCCGCCTGTGGCAACACCGCCACACCTTGTGGCACATGCTGAAGAACCTGCCCGCCTTTTTGGCCGCGCGGCGGCACTTTGAACCCGGCCGCTGACCGCCTACTTGGAATTCACGACGTCGGCGATGGCGGTCACGATCCTCTCTTGAAGGGCCCGCGATGCCGAGATGTACCCCTGTGCGTCGTTGACGATGATGGAAAAAGCGATGGCGCTGCGGCCGGTTTCGTCCAGCACGTAACCCGACAGGGCTGAGACATCGGCGAGGGTTCCGGTCTTGGCGCGCACCAAGCGCCGTGTCGTGTTGCCCGAAAAACGCGAACGGATGGTGCCGTCCACTCCGCCGATAGCCAGCTGGGTCAAGAGCTCCGGGCGAATGGCGGCGTCCTTGTACGCTCCTTCGAGGACGCGCGTCAGCTGCCTTGCGCTGAAACGGTTGGCGTCGAACAGCCCGGAGCCGTTTCGGTAGACGTAGCTGCCGGGCTCGAGCCCCCACTCGGCGAGCACCTTCTGGGTCTGTTCCAAGGCGCCGGCCCACGTCCCGGGCCCGGGGACGAGCTCCGCCCCGATGGTCTTGAGCACCATCTCGGTGACGAAGTTGTTAGACATCTTTCCGGTCTCCCAAAGCACGCTGGACAAGGGCTCCGAAGCGTGATCGACCAGAGCGGGGGTCCCCGGGGGCATGGGCCCAGTCTGCACGTCGCCCCCGACGGATATCCCGGCCCCCTCGAGGATCCCCTTGAGCCCATACCCCGAAAACAAAGACGGATTGTCTATCCTTCGAAAGTAGGTCACTGAAGACGCGCGCAGCGGGATCTGACCCCAGACCCGTATCCGGGTGCGGTTTTCGTAAGGCGTCGCCGATATCTTCGGATTGTGGGCACCTTTGGCCAGGGTCACCGCGTCGTTCACGACGAGGGCGTAATTGGGCGGATCGAAAACGACTCTCGCGGGAGACAGCGGCGCGGCCCCGGGGCGAATCGTGATGGCCAACGCGTTGTGATTGAGAGACACCGCTCCCACCGGCGCCCGAAACGACGCATCCTCGTTGGGCTGATCATCGAAAGCGTACGGCAGATTCTCGGAGTCGAAGTAGCTGTCGTCGACGACGATACCACCTTCCACCCGGCGGACCCCCGCCGCGACCAGCCGGCTCGCCATCTCCCACAGGTGCCTCGACTCCAGGGATGGATCCCCGTGACCCACGAAATACAGCGGGCCTCGAATCACGGCCCCGTCCTTTTTCCCGTGGAGACTCGTGCGGAACCTGAACTCCGGACCGAGAAGCTTCAAGGCGCCGGCCGCCGTCACGATCTTCGTGTTCGAGGCGGGGTTGAGCGGCCGATCGGCGTTGGCGCCGAAGATCTCCTGACCGCTCGCGACATCGACAACGCTGATGCCGGTGACCGCGCTGCTCGGCGCAGAGATCGCCGCCGCGGCGACGTCTCGCCTTATCTTTTCGAGATTCAGCGAAGGATTAGGCCCCTCGTCCGCAGCTCGGGCCGCACCCCCAAAGAGCCATACCGCGGTGGCGAGCAGGCTCACGATTTGCAGATTCTTTCGTCTCATGATCATTTGGACCTTTCTCATGCTCACGAGGCGGCGATTATAGGACCGGGCACTCGCCGGATCCACCCGTGAAACACCCATCGCAAACTTTGTGCGACGATTAAGGGTTGACTTGGGATCTCAATTTTTATAATTTCCGCCGCGGAGAGATGGCCGAGTTGGTCGAAGGCGCACGATTCGAAATCGTGTGAGGCTAACTACCTCCGTGGGTTCGAATCCCACTCTCTCCGCCAAGCCCACAAAAGGCTCACTGTTCTTTATCAAGCTTTAATGGAGAGATGACCGAGCTGGCCGAAGGTGCACGACTGGAAATCGTGTGTACCGCAAGGTACCTAGGGTTCGAATCCCTATCTCTCCGCCAAACTTATTTTCGTCGAGGAGCTGCCCGCTTGGGCGGCTCTTTTTCGTCTGGCCGGCGCGTTATTTTTCGCCAAGGACGGGGCCGCGAGCACAATCGTATCGCATTTCGGACTCAACACGCTTGCTCTTGAGCCCGAAAGCGTTAAAAATAAACAGTAGTCATCTAGCGACGGTACTTCCACGAAATCGAGCTGAAAGTCGAGGAGTCGTAAGCGCTGTGACAGCGCAAGGAAGTGCGTCGACAAACGATAGAAACACACGATTTACGTGACAAAGGGGTCATCTATTCGCGTTCACCCAGCAGGAAGCTGGGCAGGGGCGAAACGAAGGCCTTCCAAAAAATATCGTTCATCGAGACGCGTCTTCGCTCGAAGCGGAGGCATAACCCTTGTCGTCGCGGTAGACCGCACGGCGTAGGGAGCAAAAAGCAGATGGATTTCGCTAATTTCGTTCAAAAAAACTACAGAGATGTCCACGAAGCCGCCGAGCGCGGTCAACTCAACCGACTGGGAAAAGCACTCGAGCGCAGCGGCGGCGTCGAAAAGCTGCTTGCCGGCGACGACCCCGCGCTGGAGCTGTTTCCTTCGGAAATTATCCTGCGGGTCGCCGACGCCCACCGGGAGTACGAACAGTGGAAGGACGCGGCGATGCGCCTGCGCCGGACCACTTCGCAAAGCGGGGTGATCCTGCCCGACGGCTCCATGATGCTGGCTCAAACAACTCACGAGCTTGATGCGCTCGAGCGCATCGCCGGCATGTGCAGCCGCTCGGCCTTCCCCGATCATTCATCGTGGGCGTCGGCTGTTCGGGCACACCTGGAGCTGTGGCGGGCCTGCGTGGAGATGAGCCTCGCCCACGGCAGCATCACGGTCGAGCTGGCCGATCCGGACCACCCCGACGTTCAGGAGTTCGAATCCTACACGATGAAGCACGGGATCCTCTCCGAGATCAAAAGCTACAGATGGCTCGCCATCCGCCGGGGGCAAAACGCCGGAGCCCTGGCCGTCTTTGTGGAGCTGCCCATCAACGCCATGAGGCGCCAGACGGCCGACCGGATGCCTGTCTTGGGTCTTATGGCCCAAAAAAGCGGCGCTGATTCGGTTTGCTCCGACTTGGTGGAGCGGGATATCGAAGCCGTCGTTATGAAACTTTTTGAACACCGGGCCCGATACGAGGCGCTGAGCAGCGCCCGCCGGGCCTACCTGGGCCTGCTCTCGACGCCCCCGCTCCAGGTCGAAAAAGCGATCTGCGTGTCCATCGGCGGAGACGACAAGGTCGGCATGGCCGTGCTCGACAAAAAAGGCGACATCGTCGCCCATGACCTCGTCCAAGCAGGCGAAGACCCCCGGAGCGCCATCTCGGCCATGCTCGCCGAGCACGAACCGGCGGCGGCCATCTTGCCCATCTCGTTGACCGAAAAACCGGGCGGAAACCAGGTCGAGGAGGCCATCGCGGGGCTGCCGACGCAGCGCATCCACGACGCGGCCGTCGGCGAAGCGCGAAAGAACGTCTCCTTGCCCGCCGCCATCGGCGCGGCCGTGGTTTTGGCCAGGCGCGCCATCAAGCCGGGGCGGGAATGGGGGCGGGTCAACCCGCTGTCTCTGAGCCTTGGGGACTACCCTCGAGAGCTCGACAAAGAAGAGCTGCTGGGGGTCTTGGGCGAGGCGAGGGCGCTGTCCTCTTGGGAGCGCCGCAAGCGCAAAGGTGCCAAGCGCGCCGGCGCCCTGCCGGCGGCACCGGGTCGCACCGCCGCCGTGCTCCCCTCCGGCCGCCGCCTCAACCCGCTCGTCAAGACCATCCGGGATCTCAAGCCGGGGATGACCGTCGAAGGCGTGATCACCAACCTGACCAAATTCGGCGCTTTTGTGAACATCGGGTTGCCGACCGAGGGCATGATCCACGTCTCCCAGCTCTCTTCCGAGTTCGTGGACGATCCGGCCCAGGTGGTGCGGGTGGGTCAGCAGGTCACCGCGCGGATCTTGGAGGTCGTCCCGGAGAAGCAGCGCATCGCGCTCACCTTGAAACCGCTGACCGAGAGGCCCGGCCGGGACAACCGCGTCGGCCCCCCACCGATGGGACAGGCTCGCGGGGATCGCCAATCTCCCCCAAAGAGCCGCTCCGCCGCGCTCGCCGATCTCGACGCCCTTTTCAAGAAATAGACGAAAAATCGCTACCGCTCGGCTCGCACGCTCTTGCCGCGCAGCAGCTCTTCGACGCGCTGCGTGGGGAGGTGGCCGAGAAACTTTTCTTCCCCGATGAAGAAGGTCGGAGTCCCTTGTAGTTTTTTCTCCACCGCGGCGGCCAGGTCGTCGGATATCTCACCGGCGGTCTGACGGGAATCGAGACACGTCGCGAACTCCTGGCGGCCGAGGCCCAGCTGCACCGCCAGGGTCTTCAGGTGGATGTCCTTGGCCTTGATCCTGTCTTGCAGCGAAAACAAAGCGTCGTTCATCTCCCAAAACATTCCCTGCCTGCCGGCGCACTCAGCCGCTGCGGCGAACTCACACGCGCGCTCGTGAAAGCGCCGCTCGAGCAGCGGGTGACACGCGGCGTCCAAGGGAAGGTGCCTGTGGATAAGCCTCACGCGATCGGGAAACCGCGCTGCAATGAGCCGCGCGTCTTTGTGAGCGCGACGGCAGTGAGGGCACTCGTAGTCGCTGAACTCCACGATGGTCAGCTCCGGCTTCTTCGCGCCGATCCAGTGGTGACCCTCGTCGTCGAGCCCGGACGCGAGCTTGGGGATGTCGCTCCACCCAGGCGCGGCCCAGTAGGGGTCCACCTTCGCGTAGACGCCGGCGAGCAGCGCGCCCCCAAAAACGGCGAGCATGAGACAGAGCACGGGGCGCCGCAGAGCCGCGGAGATATCATCCAGGACAGCTCGCACGGGACCCTTGTTCGCCTTTTTCAAGATAAGTACGCCGAGCACGACCAGCGAGGCGTTGATGACGTAGGTCCCCACGCAGTACTGGCACACCGAATCGATGCGAGTCACCGACACATAACCCAAGACCGCCGAGACGGCCGCTGACAGGACAAACAGACCGAAAAGCCCACCGGCGGGCCAGGTCGCGTGCAGCCTTCGACGAGACAAGCCCCAGGCGGCCAGGGCCGCCATGACCAGGTATCCGATAAGCCCGAAGACCGACACGGGCAGTCCCGCAAAAACCGAGTACGGAGACAGCGCCACGGTTTCGCAGTTCACCGCCTCGTTCACCGCACACAGCGCATGGAAATCCGGCACCGTGTGAGACAAGAAATGGATCCGCGTCAGCTCCGCGGACAGCCCGACGCCGATGAGGCACAATATTAAAGCCGCTTGCAACCAAGCTCCGCCGGGCGCTCCTTTTTGGGAGACGACCTTGGGCTGCTCTGCTTGCGAGCCCTTCTTCTTTCGCTTCATGCACCTATCCTTCGGCCATCGCCACAATGCTCGCTCCGAGACGCCGCGACTTCTTTGACAGACCGAGTCCCGCGCGTCCAAGTATTCGACGTAAGCGATAATCCGCAACTAAAGGGCAGACCGCAAGCCGAAACCCGCCCATCACGGTTGCGAGCTCCCCTTGTATCCGCCAAAGGCTCAAAGAAGCCCGGCAAAAAGGCATTTTGCGCGATTTCTGGACGAGGCCCAAAGTCGCGGTATTGTTTTTAAGATGCCCTTTTCGAATGGATAACCCCTTTTGCCAAGGTCGGAGCTGTAGCTGATGTCATCGGTGAACCCGATAACGAAAGAAATCCTCCTCAAGGTGGTGTACTACGGGCCCGGCCTCGGCGGAAAAACCACCACCTTACAACACATCCACAAGACCGCGACGCCGGACCACAGGGGAAAGATGGTCTCGTTGGCGACGCCTGTGGACCGCACCTTGTACTTCGACTTCCTTCCGGTTCAGTTCCCCAAGGTCGGCAAGTACACCCTCCGCCTGCATATCTTCACCGTGCCCGGACAGGTCTACTACAACGCGACCCGAAAGCTGGTGCTCACCGGAGCTGACGGGGTCGTCTTCGTGGCCGACAGCCAAAGGTCACGCATGGACGCAAACGTGGAATCCCTCGACAACCTCAAGGAAAACCTCAGCGACCACGGCTTCCACTCGAAATCCTTCCCCATCGTCATGCAGTACAACAAGCGCGACCTGGATGACATCGTGCCCCTCGAGGAGCTCGAGGAGAAACTCAACCCCAGTAAAGCGCCCAGCATCGACACCGTCGCCGTCACCGGCCACAATGTCCACGCCAGCCTGGAGATCATCACTAAGGAGATCATCCGAGACCTCAAGCGCCGGGAGATCATCGGAACGGACGAGAGCAGCTCCACCTCCAGCATCGAAAAAAGCATCGAGTTCCACAAAGACGAGCAGGGAATCTCGGACATGGTCATGGCCTACAGCGGTGCCTCCCCCTACAAGAGCGCTGCAGACCCGCCCACGTCACTAAAGCGCCGAAGACCCTCGAACTCCGCCACCATCACGGGTATCCAGGCCGCAGCTGACACGAAGATATCCGATGAACCGCTGCCGCTATCGACCCTGCTGGAAAACGAGGGAATTCCAGAATTCGACAACGACGAGGGCGGCGACGACGACGACGACTTCGACGAAGAGACATCCAGGAGTTTCAGCGGTGAAGCCGACCTGCCGCGTTACGAAGAGAAAACATCGGACAGTTCCCAAGAGCGATATCCCAGCCCCTCGTCGACGCCCCCTGACGCCTCTGAGCGGAGCTTGGGCAAGACCCCGATGGAGGCCTTTCCGCACTACCAAAGCGGCATGGCGGCCGACCCGTGGAACGACGACAACACGGACATCCAAAGGGACAACACAAGCAAAAGCCCAAAATCGATCCGCACCGATCGTCCGACGTTGCCGACTCCCGCCGTCGAGCGCTCCTCGTCGGAAATAGAGCGGGTCTCCATCGACGCCGAGACGGGTCAACCGACCGGCGGCTTGTCGTTCGGGGCGATGTGGTCGATGGCGGACAGGCACAAAGCGGTCGCCATCGAAAACGCCATCGCCGAAAAACGCGACGACGAGGCCACCCTGGCCATCTGGGAAGAGATCTCCCGTCAAGTGGAGATCGCCCGTGACGGACTCCCGAATTGCTCGGCAGAGAGCGTCATCTCCTTGCTCGGTCTGGACGGGAGACAGTACCTCGAGGTCGCTCGGCTCACCCGGCTCGCCAGAACCGAGAAGACCATCCCCCGGGGAGCGCTTCTACGCGCCTACGCGTTCTTGCTCCAGCTCGTCATCCAGACGCAGACCTAATTTTCTCTTGAAGCTGTGCAGCACGCCCGCCCCCAAATACCTTCGTAATATCCCCACTGCGCCGACGCCGCCGCATCGAGTGACAGCGACTGAGCTCTTTGGCGACCTTGGCGACCGAGCCTCTCCCGCAGCGCCGGGTCCCGCAGGAGACGGCGGAGCCTATCGGCCAAGGCCTCGGCGTCGTCCGCCGGAAAAACGAGCCCTGTGTCGCCATCCACGGTCTGCTCGGCCGGGCCTCCCGTATCGGACACCACGGTGGGAACGCCAGAGGCCTGCGCCTCGATGACCACGTTCCCAAACGTATCGGTGGGGCTTGGAAAAACGAAGACATCACACGACGCAAACAGCGACGCCAGCTCCTCTCCTCGGCGATAGCCCAAAAACGCAATATCTTCTCGTCCCTCGTAGCGCTCTTGCAGCTCCTCGAGATAAGGCCCCTCCCCGACGAAGGTGAGCCCCGCTTCGATGCCTTCTTTTCTCAGCGTCTCGTAGGCCTCGATGAGCGCGTCCAGCCCCTTCTCCTTGGAGATTCTTCCCACGTAGAGCAGCGCCGGGATGCGCTCTGCGCGACGGAGCAGCCCCGGGTTTCGCTTTTTGGGATGAAAAAAATCGATATTTACGCCCCGCGGAAGCAAGGAGGTCTGCTCCCGAGGCACCCCCAGCTCGACGACGCTCGTGCGAGCCGATTCGCTGGGCACGATCACGTGATCCACTTGCCTGTAGAACCATCCGATGTAGCCGCGCACCGCCTTGGTGACGTGTTTGTCCCCGGTGAGCCGCGCGGCATAAGCCGGGAACTCGGTGTGGTAGTTGGAGACCACGGGCAACCCCATGATCTTCGCGGCCAGCAACGTCACCACGCCCAGAGGCCCCGGTGTGGAGACCTGGACGACCGAGATGTCGTTCTCGGCGAGGTAGTTCATGATATCCACGAGGGACGGGATACCCATCTGAACTTCCTTGTACATCGGGAGCTCAAACTCGCCGATGGTCTGGAAGCTTTTCACGCCGCCGTCGTTTTCGAGGGCGTCGCCTACGTGGTCCTCGGGAATAGTGGCGCAAAGACACAGCTCGATGCTGCGCCCTTGGCGCCGCAGCGTGTCCACGAGCCGGCGCAGGCCCAGCGAGACACCGTTGACCTGGTAGCCGGTGTCCGAGAACAGCCCAACGCTCAAGGGCCTCTCGGTGTTAAAACCAAAACCGGCTTCGTTGGCCAGCCGCTCTGCCTCTTCCCGGTCCCGCACGATGTAGCGATATCCGAAGACGTAGGGCAGGATCACCGAGCTCGCCGTGAAAACCCCCGGGATATTGTCAAAGGCCCGTTCGAGATTCTTCGAGCCCACCGAGTCGATGAGGTTGGTGACGAAGCGCCTAAAGAGGTTGTTGACGATGCGCTGCCCAAGCTCGCCGATCTGCTCTTGGGCCTCGTCGGTGTGGCTCTTCTCGATGGCGGTGATGGGGTTGAAGTCGGGCAGGGATTTGACCGCATCCTTGATGGCCTGGGCGATGGCGATCCGGCGGTCCATGTAGGTCGCCTTCTCGTCGTAGTCCTCGTCCGAAAAGTTGAGGATGTCGCTCAGGGCGGACTGGCCGGACTGGCTCGAGTTGTGCTGAAAGTACTTGAAGGTGGTCGCGTAGATGCTGTGGGCGATGGCTTGCGGGCTGCCGCAGCAGCCGCCCATGGCGACCCGTCCCGCGAAAAAGGCGTCCTTGAGCCCTTCGACTCCTTCTTTTTCGGTGTCGAACAGGGTGTGGGCCCGAGCGATGTTCAAGCGCCCGTGATCGTCGGAGCCGCCGGTGAGGTAGCGCACCGGATCGAGAAAGACCGGCTCTATCTTGTGCTTGTTCGCCCATCGCTCGAGAATCTGGGCGTCGAGCCCGGCCACGATTCGCTCGGTGGCCTTCCCGGTGAGCGCGTCCCGCGTGCCGTTTCGGCCCTCGAGGTGCCGAAACATCAAAAAGAGCTTCTCCACGTGCTCTGCGGTCAAGGTCCCGATCACCCTCGAGAGGGGATGGGCCAGGACATGGGCGATACTCTCGGCTCGCAAAAAGGTGACGAGGTCATAGATGTTCGTGCGAACTCGCTGGATCTCCGCGTGTTGGTCTTCACTGATGTCCAGCGCCAAAACGTGAACCGACACATCTTCCCCCGGAAACACCGCGGTGACCTCCTCGGAGACAAACGTGCCGGGCAGATCTGCGATCTCCAGCGCGCCTTCGATGGTGTCGTGGTCGGTGATGGTCACCATGTCCATCCCGCGATTGAGGCAGGTGTCGTAGAGCGCGCGCGGGGTGGTGTAACACTCTCCCGCCTTGACCGTGCGCAACAAAAAGCGGGTGGGGTTATTCGAGTAGATACTGTGGACGTGTATATCGACTTTCATTTTCGCCTTCGTCGTAAAGCTCGCGATCGAGATCGAGGCGACCCGATCCCGGTGGCGAATTCCGGATGTCGTCACGGAGGTTGTCCAATGTACCCGCTTTTTTCAAGGCATTTCTTCACGGTAAGCCCTCGGCATGCGACCTGTTCGCCCTCTTTCTTTGCGGTGGGGTCAAAGATTTTGCAAGCACTCGAGCGCCTGGGCGAAATGCCCTGGAGGCTCGATCTCGAAGCGAAGACGCCGGCCGGACCGGGGATGATCGAAGCCCAAAAGCTCGGCGTGGAGGGCTTGGCCCGGTAACTTCTTGTGGATGGCCATAAGGGCCTCATTCAGGTGCCGAGGCGGGTACAGCGGGTCTCCCAGAACGCTGACTCCGTGGTCGTGGCAGTGGACCCGGACCTGATGGGTGCGACCTGTCTCCAGGACAACGCGCAGGCGCGCTGCCCCTTCGAAGCGATCGACGGTCTCGAATCGGCTGACGGCGGACTTGCCACGAGTGACCCGTGAGCTGAACATGCGCCGCTGCGTGGGGTGGCGCCCGTGGAGGGTCGACCAGGTGCCGCTTTGGGGCGGCCGGCCACTGACCAGGACCTGGTAGCGCCGATCCACCGAGTGGACATGGAACTGCTCGGCGAGCCCGGCGTGGGCGGCGTCGTTCTTCGCCACCACCATGAGCCCGCTGGTGTCCTTGTCGAGCCTGTGGACGATGCCGGGCCGCAAGGGGTCTCCCCCCGCGGTGGTCCGACCGAAGAGCAACGCGTTGACCAAGGTGCCGTTCGGATGGCCCGGCGCCGGGTGGACAACCAGGCCCTGCTGCTTGTTCAGCACCACGACGTCGTCGTCTTCGTAGACCACATCGAGCGGAATGTCCTGGGGCTCCAAGGAGAGCGGCTCGGGGGGAGGAACGCGCAAGACGACGCGCTGGCCCGCCCGAAGCTTGTGGGCGGGACGGGTGGCCGCCCCGTCGACGGTCACCGAATCCGTGTCGATGAGCTTTTTGATTTGGGATCGGGTTATCCCCACGTCCTGATCGCGCAGGAAATGATCCAGGCGCTCGCCTTCATCATCGCCTTCGATGGTCCAGCGCCAAACGTCTAAAAAGTCACTCGAACCGGCCAAGGGTTTTACCAGAGCTTACACTTGATGTGCCCTTTGGACTTGATGAGCAGATCGATTATCGCACGATCGTAAAAATTCTTTTTGAACAGATCCGGTGTCACCCGGCTCTGAAACAGCTCGCGGCCCTCTTCGATCTCTTCGGCCAACACCTCGTAAAGATTATCGTTCTTCAATCCCTCGAGAATTTTTTCCTCGTTGTACAAAGATAAGTCCGACGCGATGGCCCTGGCCAACCGGCGGGCCGCTTCCTCGGTTTCGATCACGCGCATCTGGAACCTCCCGTAATCTTTTGAGTAAGCTAGCACGCAAGCGACGCGGAATCAACAAATGGCGGTGGCATTAATGATATTCTCTTGTTACGCCCTATGGGTAAAATGAGCCAGCAATGAGCTGAGCAAAGAAACCATGACCGAAAACACGCCGACTCTTCGCACCGCAAAACCGCTGATCCTCTCAGCCTCGCGCCGAACCGACCTGCCCGGCTTTTATCCCGAGGTGTGCGCTGAGCGTATCCGGGGGAGGGTGCGGCGGGCTCGGACCCGCGTCCTTTACGGCGTGGTGTTTTGGAGCCGTCACCCGCGAGCCTTTATCGACAGAGGGAGCCTCTTCGACCTATTGCAAAACGAGCTCGAAAACCCGCACCTCAACCTCACCATCACCGGGCTCGGCGGCACCGCTGTGGAGCCCGGCGGCCCCACACTGGACGAGGTCTTGCCGAGCCTCGAGGGGCTCGTGCGGGCCTTTCACGGCGAGCCGTGGCGCATCAGATGGCGCTTCGATCCCCTCTTGCGAGGGCGATCCACGCTGGCCTTGTTCGACCGGATCGCGCGCGCGGTCCGGGATGTCGGGATAGGGGAGTGCATCTTCTCGTACCCCTCCTACCGAAGCCTCAAGGGGAACCTGAGATCCGACTTCGAGGAGGCGGGGATCCCGGCCTGGACAAACGACGCGCGAGACGACTTCACCCGGCGTCTGTGCGATGGGGCCGAAAAGCTGGGGATCACCCTCCTCGCGTGCTGTCAGCCGTTTTTGTCCCACGTCGATCCGAGAGTCGGACGCGCTTCGTGCGTCGATCGCGCGCTGCTCCAGCGGGGGCACCCAGGCGGCGCACCCTTGGGCCTGCCCAGGGACCCCTCCCAGCGCACCGACTGCCTCTGCGTGACCAGCGAGGACATCGGCCGATACGACGACTGGTGCGGCGGTGGGTGCGCCTACTGCTACTCGAGAGCAGGAGGACGTCCGGGTCGCCAAAACTGGTTGACTAAAATGAGCTCGGACGAGGTCCCGTCCCAGATCGAACTCGACTTGTAGAAAAAGAAAACCCAAACGGACGGGCTAGAAGCTCCCGCGGACGAGCAGCAAAAACGCTCTGCGATCCCCATCGATGCCGTCGATGACCACATCTTGCTGCTCTCCGTGCTGTACGATCCTGTCCGGGACCCGCCGCCCCGGTCGGATGCGGACGTCCTGGCCGGCTATCTGCGCTGAGCAACCGAGCGCGAGCAGGCCCGACAGCGCCACCATGATCCAGAAT
>JAABTR010000629.1 GCA_011389755.1 Deltaproteobacteria bacterium
GAGAAGTTGTGCGCGACGCCGGAGGATGGATGGATACCCTCGAAGCGATCAAGAGCCGCAGGAGCGCCCGCGCCTGGGAACCCGGCAGCGTCCCCAGCGACATCGTCCGCGAGCTGCTGACGGCCGCCTTCTACGCGCCGTCCACGAGCAACCAGCAGCCCTGGCACGTCGTGGTCGTCGACGACCGGGACGTCCTCTCCCGGGCTGCGGCCCTCAACCCCTTCGGCCTCATGGCCGCGAAGGCGCCCATGGGGCTCCTCGTGTGCCTCGACAAAGACCTGGAGCGCTTCCCCGGAACGGGGATTCAAGACTGCGCGGCCGCGACCCAAAACATCCTCCTCGCGGCCCACGCGCTGGGGCTGGGCGCCGTGTGGACCGGGATCCACCCGGACCCCTCACGGGTGGAGAGCTTTTCTGCGCTGTTCGGACTCCCCAAGGACGTGACCCCCGTCTCGTTCGTGCTGCTGGGTTACTCGGCGCAGGAGCCGCGCCCTTTTGATAGGGCCCGCTGGGGTCGGGTCCATGTCAACCACTGGTGACGAAAAACCCTTAGAACGTCAAGCGGCCGCGGCCGGCTCGGCCAGCAGGCTGCGGAGCTTGTCGATGGCGCGCTTTTCTATCTGAGCGACGCGCTGCTTCGAGACCCCCATCGTCTCCCCGAGCTCCTTGAGCTGCACCGGCTCCTCGCTCAGGTGACGCTTCTCTATGATCATTCTCTCGCGTTCGTCGAGAACGCCGAGCGCCTTTTCGAGCCGCGCGGCCTGGTCGGCCTCCACCTCGAGCCGTGAGACCAGCTCTTCCTGGTTCGGCGCCGCCGAGGGCATCACCTCCGCGAGAGCGACGCCGCCTTCCGACACAGGAGCGTCCAAAGAGGCATCGCGCGAGGAGAGGTGGCGGTCCATCTCCTCGACCTCGTCCCGATTGACCCCCGTCTCCTTGGCCACCGCGTCCATGACGACGTCGTGATTTTCGATCCCGCCGGCCGCCAGCCTCCCCTTGAGAGCGCGCAGCTTGAAAAAGAGCTTGCGATGGGCCCGGGACGTGCCGAGCTTTATCATCTTGGCGTTTTTCATCAAGAACGCGTGGATGTACGAACGTACCCAGTACACGGCGTAGGTGAGCAGGCGGTAGCCCCTGTCGGGGTCGAACCGCTTGACCGCGTGCATGAGCCCCACGCTCCCTTCTTGGATGAGATCCAGTATCCGCGCCCCGTATCCGCGATACTCGTTGGCGATCTTGACGACGAACCTCAGGTTCGAGGTCACCAGCGCGTGCGCTGCGTCCACATCGCCGTCCTCTTTCCACCGGCGCGCCAGGCGCATCTCCTCCTCGGAGGTGAGCAGGGGATACCGGTTCACCTGGGCGAGGTAGCGATCGAGTTCGCTGACTGTGGCAAGTGCTCTGGTAGTCATGGCTATTTTCGATCCTCCCGAATCATTACCAAATTATTCACATCGCAACCCGGGTCAAGTCCCTTGGCTCGAAAAATGCACCCAATAAATTGAACCCCCATCTCGAGTTCTTATTCCGGGTGGACCGACGCCGGAGATTTTTTCATCAACCGAACCTCGACGGACCGGTCCGCTCCGCACTCGACCGTGCGCGCCTGAGGGATATGGCCCTCTGCCTCGAAAGACAGCTCGAGCTGCTCCCCCCGCTGACACATCAGAGGCCGCTTGGAGGTCTCAGCGCCGTTTGCGCGGACCGTCATCCACCGCGGCGTCAGATCGAGCCAGATCCGGGCCGTGGTCTCGAGCCTGTCTGCGGGCGCGGCGGTCGAGGTCGATGAAGGAGCCCCACCTCCGAGCGGCCAGCCAGCCCCCACCAGGGCGAGCATCAGCGCGACCGCAAGCGCTCCGATCCCCACCAGCAGCGCCCCGAAGAACCACTTCGATCCTCCCTGAGACCGCGAGCCGACCGTGTCCTCCTCGATGGACTCTCCCCGCGCCAGACGCGCCCACCGAGGGACAGGCAGGCCGTCATAAGGGGTTTCGATGTTGCACGGCGTCTCCACTTGGACATCGGTCCTGCAGACGACCTCGTCGCCGCTGCGACCGACCGCCGCCGCCGTCAGCTGCTCGAGCATCTCGCGTACCGACCGGAAACGCTGATCCGGATCCTTGGCCAGGGCGGTGAGGATGAGCCTCTCCATCGAGGCGAAGATCTCCGGCCTGAGTGACCGCGGCGACAAAACGGGCTGGGAGACCGTCGCCTCGATCACCTCCCGGTCGCTCTGCCCAACAAACGGGCGCCGCCCGGTCAGCATCTCGAACAAGATCACCCCGAGCCCGAAGACGTCCGCCCGCTCGTCGGGATTGGCAAACCCCATGAGGATCTCGGGCGCGGCATATCCCACGGTCCCGTAGGTGCGAGACAAAAGCGCCGCCCCGCCCGCTGCCGCATGGGCCTGAGGCGCGCCAAAAAAAGCCGCGACCGCGAAATCCAGGACCTTGACCGCGGGCCTCGCCCCGGGGCGCCCGGCCAGAAAAATGTTGGACGGCGTCAAATCCAGATGTAAAAGCCCCGCTTTGTGGGCGGCGACGAGGGCGTCGGCCACGCTGTCGGCGATCTCCACCGCCTCCATGTGCTCCAGGCGGCGTTTGCGAAGAAGGGCGGCCTGGAGAGTCTCGCCTTCCAAGTGCTCCATCACGTAAAAGGGGCGCAGATCTTCGGTGATACCGAAATCGACCACCGACACGATGTTGGGGTGGGCGAGCTGAGCGACGGCGCGGGCCTGGGACCGAAACCTTGATATGGCCTCGAGCTCGTCCTCGGCGTCTTGGGGGATCGATAAGACCTTTACCGCAAACGACCGCCCGAGGACCGCGTGCTCGGCGCGGTAGACGACCCCGTTGCCGCCGTGGCCGGTGACCTCCTCGATTCTGTACTTGCCCTCGAGAACCGTCTTGGGGGGCAGCGTGATGGTATGTGGAGAGGCCATGGCCTGTTGTGCCCCGGAGCGCTTGGTCGCGCTCACTCCTCCGCGTTGATGGCCGCCAGAAACTCAAGCTTGGCGTCGCGCTGCGTGGCCATGGTCCCGGCGTACGCCACGGTGCCGGCTCGGCTGCCGGGCTTGCGCACACCTCGGATGACCATGCACAGCTGCTCGGCGTCGAGAAAGCACGCCGCGCCCTTGGCTCCCAGGTGTTCGACGAGCGCCTCGGCCACCGACTGGCAGATCTCCTCTTGGAGGGTCAAGCGATGAGCGAAACAATCCACGAGGCGGCCGAGCTTCGACAAGCCCACGATCCGCCCGTCAGGGACGTAGGCCACGTGCGCGACGCCGTGATAGGGCAAAAGATGATGGGGACACGTGGAATGGAAGAACAGGTTGCGCACCACCACCATGCTGGACTCCGCCTGTGAAGGCGATCCTCCGTCCAGTATGTCGCTCGGGCTCCAGTCATAACCGTCGAGCAGCTCGTCCACCCACATCTCAGCAGACCGCACAGGCGTCTCCAAAAGCTCCCGATAGCTCCCCGGGCTCTTATCGATCGCGCGCAGAAAGTCCTCGAACGCCTTTGACAGCTTCGCGACCTTTTCGTCTCTCGTGGCCATACCTGACTCCTTGTCTCAGTGGAGGTTCTTTGACCCTCGCGGAGGCGTGTGCGGACTCATGGCTCGACGCGGCGAGGCCGTCGTCGGCTCCTCCCGGTAGTATTGCAGGTCATCTTCTCCAGGCATCCACGAGAGCCACCTGCCCGGCTCGGGGCCCTGAAGAAGACCGATCTCATAAGTCCGAGGGTCGATGAGCGCCGCGCCGCGCTTTGTCATCTCCTGGATGACCTCCTCGCGCTCCCGCTGCGCCGTGAGGAGCGCCTCCTTGAGCCGGACCACCCGAGGCGCGTCCTTGGGCCCGGGCGGCTGCGCCGGCTGGGCCGTGACCACGCCGATATCCGCCAGATCGCAGCGCGCCTTGAGGCTCGCCCTCGAGATCTGAACGAGCCGTGACACCCAAAGCTCGAAGCGTTTGATAATGACGGCGGTGTCGTTGGAAACGTCGTTCACCCTAAAAGAACCCCTCGAACTGACCGCGCTCACTCACATGGGGATGACGCCTTCGATTTCCGGGATCTCCTGCTTGAGCAGGCGCAAAACTCCCATCTGCAGCGTGATGGCCGCGGACGGGCAGCCATGGCAAGCGCCTGTCAGACGCACCTTGACCTTGTTGCCCTCCATGCCGTGGTACTCGATATCTCCTCCGTCGGCTTGGAGGGCCGGGCGGATCTTGGTCTCGATGATATCCTTGATTTTTTCGTCCATCGCGGTTGAACCTCTCTTGCACGAGCGCGAGAGGCGAGAGCTTCTCACGCGGTCTCATCCTAAGAGCGTTATCTTAACGCTTGAGAACATGTCAAGAAGGCGCACGATAAATCGGAATGCCCAGGTCGAAATTAAAAAATGAAAACGAGCTCATCTCGAGCGGGTTCGACGAAATTGTCGCTTCATGG
>JAABTR010000630.1 GCA_011389755.1 Deltaproteobacteria bacterium
ACCCGCTCGGAGACCTTCATGCTGGCCAAGGTGCGCCGCGAGGGCAACAGACTTTTTCTCACCCAAAAAGCCTGCGCTGTGCGCTTCGAGAAGGTCGCCGGAGCCCAGGTGAGCATCGATGATGAACGGATCATGGCGCTGCCGGCGGTCGATTTCGAGTTCGAGATAGATGCCGGTGTCGCACGGGCGGCTCCCTGGAAGTCGGACTGGGGCAAGGCGGACGTGGACGAGGATGGGAAGCCCGGTATGAGCATCCACGTGGATGCGCCGCTGTGCGACGGGGTCTTGTACGTGGCGACGAGCACGGTCTCTAGCGCGACCGGGCGTGCGTCTGACGATGGGCTCGCAGGCAGCATAGAAGTCCAGATGCGCCAAGAGTTTCTGGGGGCCGACAGCTTGTGTTTGAGGATCTTCGGGAAGGACCGCCGCGAGGAGCAGCGAGGCCTGTTCGCGTATGAGCGGGTGAGCCCGTTTGAGACTTGCGAGAGTCTTTTTGAAAAGAGCTGGCCTGTTCGCGCTCCCCGAGATGCGCCGCCAAAGAAGGGGGGACCGTGACAAAACGCCCGAACGAGGTGACAGACCGAAAAAAAAGAACGCGGGTCGTCGTGGTCGGTGGCGGGATCGGCGGCATGGTGGCTGCCTTGGAGCTCGCCGCGGCGGGGTGCGAGGTGGAGCTACTTGAGCGCGCAACCAGCCTCGGCGGCAAGATCCGGCAGGTCGAGCTCGCCGGACACAGGATCGACGCCGGGCCCACCGTCCTCACCATGCGCCCGGTCTTCGAGCAGATTTTTTCTGATGTGGGCGCGCGGCTTTGCGAGCGGCTGGAGCTGACGAAGCCCCGGGTCTTGGCGCGGCACTTTTGGGAAGACGGCGCGTGCCTCGACCTGCACAGCGACGCACGAAGAAGCGCGGAAGATATCGCCGCCTTCGCCGGCCCCCGCGAGGCGCGAGGTTTCGCAGAATATCTTCGGTACTGCGAGCGAGTCTGGGGGCATGCCCAAGACACCTTTTTGTCCGCCGCGTCGCCTTCCATCATCGAGATAGCCAAAGCGGGGCGCGCGCGCGGCGTGGGAGCTATCTTCGGCGTCGATCCTTTCAGGCGGATGATGAAGGTCATAGGCCGCTACTTCAAAGATCCACGCCTGCGCCGGCTCTTCGGTCGTTACGCAACGTACTACGGCTGCTCGCCGTTTCGCGCACCGGCCACCTTGAACCTCATCGCACACGTGGAGATGGCCGGGGTGTGGTTGGTGTCAGGCGGCATGGTCGCGCTGGCGCGGGTCCTAGAAGAGATGCTGGATGAATTTGGAGTCCATGTGCGCTGCGGCGAACAGGTCGAGCACATCGCCGTGGACGGCAACAAGGTGCGCGGGGTCGTCTTGGGCAGCGGCCCCACCACCTCCTGCGACGCGGTGATCTGGAACGGAGACGCCGCCGCCTTGGCCGGTTGCCTCTTACCCCAAAAGCGCTCGCGGCTCCCATCGGGGATGCCCGTGCAGAAACGCTCATTGTCGGCGCTCACCGCCGCCCGGGTCGTTCGCACAGAGTCCGTCTCGTTGCGCGAACACAACGTCTTTTTTTCGAGCTCATCTTATGCCGAGGAATTCGAGGATATTTTTGGCGAGGGGCGACTTCCTCGCACGCCGACGGTCTATGTGCGAGCCCAGGATCGCGATGCCCCGCACGATCCCACAAAAGACAGCGAGAGGCTCTTCATGATCATCAACGCGCCGGCGCGGGGCGATGTCGAAACATTGCCGGAAGGAGAAATTGAGCGATGTCTCGAAGCCGCCGATGGGCTCCTTTGCAGCTGCGGGCTGGGCGTGATGGATCTGGCGCCGCCTCACGTGACGACGCCTTCGATGTTCGAGCGCCGCTACCCCCGCTCGGGAGGAGCGCTCTACGGAGCGGCGACCCACAGCCCGTTCGCGGCTCTGAGCAGGCATGGGGCGCGGAGCACGCTGCCGGGGCTTTACCTGGCCGGGGGCAGCGTTCACCCTGGAGCCGGGGTGCCGATGTCGGCCATGAGCGGGAGGCGGGCGGCGTCCGCGATTCTTTCGGACCACGGTTCGATCGGGCTGTCGCCGACAACGGTTACTTGTGGTGGTACCTCGACGGATTGAGCGATGACGGAAAGTGGGGGGTCACCGTGATCGCCTTTGTCGGCAGCGTGTTCTCCCCTTTTTACTTTCGATCGCGCCTGCACAACGAAGCGGTCCCGGCCGAAGCGCACTGCGCCATTAATGTCGCCCTTTACATGCCCGGTCGAAAAAGGCGCTGGATCTTCTCCGAGTGGCCCCGCTGCGACGTCGAAAGAAGCGAGGATGCGTTGACAATAGGCTTTAGCCGCCTTTGTTGGAGAGGCGGTCGCCTGGAGATAGCGGTGAGCGATCTTTGCCCGCGACAAAAGAGGCTCCTGCGCGGGCGCATTGTTTTCGAGCCTTCGTGCCGATTCGGCGAGCCTTTTTGTCTCGATGGGATGGGACGCCACTTTTGGTGGCCCATCTCGCCGGGTGGACGTTTCGAAGCGAACTTCAAAGAACCGGAAGCGCGGTTTTCGGGCAGCGGGTATCACGACGTCAATCACGGGGACGAGCCCCTGGAAAAAGGGCTCGCGCAGTGGCAGTGGTCGCGTTTTCCGACCGAGGACGGGACGCTGGTTGTTTTCGACGGACTCAGAAAAGACGGCGTGGCCTTGGAGCTCGCGAAGATGTTCTCGGCAGACGGCCGGGTGCATGCCCCGCCCGACCTCGCCCTTCGCAAGCTGCCGCGCACCTTCCTCTGGGCCTTTCCTCGCGCGACTCGGTGCCAAACCGGGCAGCGACCACGTGTGCTGCGCACGTTGGAAGAGTCGCCATTTTATGCCCGCTCACTCGTGAAAACGATCATCTCGGACCGGCCGGTCGTGGGGGTGCACGAGTCCTTGTCGCTCGAGCGCTTTTGCGCGCCGTGGATGCAAAAGATGCTCCCCTACCGCATCGCGCAAAGGAGGCGATGAGCATGGGGGCTTTTGTTTTTTTGATCGCGGCGGGGGTCTGGGCCGCCATCGTCATCGCCGTGTGGTGGGCGGCGCTTCTTCGGAGACGACTCGCCGAGAGGGGCGAACCTGAGTTCTTTGCGGTGAGGCCGCGCCGCGTTGTTCTTTTGATTCGGCCCTGTGCCCAGGATGAGCCCCATCTTTTCGAGTGCCTCAGCTCGGTGCCGAAGAGGCGAGAAAATGCCGACCTCCACGTGGTCTTCGGGATGTCCGAAGACGCAAAAAATGCCTGGCAGACCGCGCATCGTGCCAAGGACGCGCTCGCGGCTCGGGGGATCTCGTGCCAGGTGGCCGTTTGCCCAAAACGTGGCCCCAACCGCAAGGCGTCGATCCTCGCCGAGGTCGTCGCCCGCGCTCCAAAGGGCTGTCGGGCAGTGGTGTGCGCGGACAGCAACGTGGATCTTGGCGGGGTGGATCTCTTCGCTTTTGAGCGCGGGCTTTGGAGGTCGCAAAACTGCGGCCTCGTCTGGCGTCCGCCGGTGGAGACGGGAAACGACTCGCCGGGAAACCGCCTCTCGGAGGCTCTATTGCACGGCTCGTTGCACGCGTTCGCGCTTTTGGGCGCCTTGGATCAAAAAGGCATGGTTGGAAAATTCTTCGCCGTGCGGCTTTGCGCTCTGGCCCAGGTCGGGGGGTTTGAAGGGCTCGTGGACTACCTGGGAGAGGATGTGGAGCTCGCGCGGCGGCTGCGCTCCGCGGGCTGGGAGGTCGCCTTCGATCCCCAGGTGGTGCCCACCGTGTGTGGTCGGAAATCAGTGGCCGAGGCGGTGGACCGGCAGTATCGCTGGATGATGGTGGTCAAGGCCCAGAGACCGTGGCTCTTGGCGAGCTACCCCGCGGTTTTTTTCCCCCTGCCGTTCATCGGCGCCTTGTGCGCCTGCGGCGCCTCCGCCGGGTGGTGGGCCGCCGTCCCGATAGGGGCGGTGTCGGCTATGCGGCTGTTGGTCGGACGCGCGGCCCGCCGCTACAGCGGCTTTTCTTCCGGACCCGTTTCGTGGATGACCGACACGCTGCGCTCCGACGTCGTGCTCATTTGGGCCTGGACGCGCGCGCTCTGGGGCAGACAGGTGGTCTGGAGGGGCAACGCGTTTCGTCTCGCCCCAGGTGGGAGGATCTTGGAGCGCCCGGTGGTCTCCAGATAGTCGTAACGGGTAAAGGCGGACAGGAGCGCTTCGGCGATGTTTTTAAAAGGGGACGAAGGAGACGTAAGGAGCGTGGAGAATTCCGCTGCCACCTCGCCGCCCATGAGCCCGGCGTCGATGATGTCGAGCTGATCGCGAACCGCGTTCTCCATCGCGAGCTCATCGTCTTTTTGCCCACCATGGGCGGCGAGGGCCCGGCCCACCGAGACAAAGGCCCCGGGCTTTTGGGCACCGCCCATCTCATAGCGAAACCCAACGGGGATC
>JAABTR010000631.1 GCA_011389755.1 Deltaproteobacteria bacterium
CTGCTCGACGGCGCCGTTCGCCTGCCCGATCTCATCAAACAGGTCAAGGATTACGGCATGCCCGCCGTGGCGGTCACCGATCACGGCAACATGTTCGGGACGGTCGACTTTTACAAGCAGGCCATCGCAGCGGGTATCAAGCCCATCATCGGATGCGAGGTGTACGTCTCGCCGACGGACCGGCACGACCGATCGCACAGGGGCAATTACCACCTGGTGCTGCTCGCCCGAGACGACGAAGGCTACCAAAATCTCAAGTACCTCGTCTCCCAGGCGTTCATCGAGGGCTTCTACTACAAGCCCCGCCTCGACAAGGAGCTGCTCGCCAAGAACTCAGCCGGGATCATCGGCTCGTCGGCGTGCCTGGGCGGTGAGGTGGCCCAGGCCTTTTTGAAAGGCGGCTACGAGAGGGCCAAGGAGACCGCCAAGATCTACCGAAACCTCTTCGAGCCGGGGCACTTTTTTTTGGAGGTCCAAAACAACGGCTACGAAGGGCAGACCGAGTACAACGCGGCCCTGCGCAAGATCGGCCAGGAGCTCGAGATCCCCCTGCTCGCCACCAACGACGTCCACTACCTGACCGCAAAGGACGCCAAGGCGCACAACATCTTGATGTTCATCCAAAAGGGGGTGACCCTCAACGACCCGAAGGCCGAGAGCCACTACTCCGACCAGCTCTTCCTCAAACACGCCGGACAGATGCGCGAGGCCATGGAGCACTACGCGGACGCGTGGGAAAACACGCTGCGCGTCGCAGAGATGTGCAAGGAGGTCAACCCCACCGGCCCCTTGTCGCTGCCCGACTACCAGATCCCCCCGGGGATGACCCTGGACGAATTTCTGCACAAGGCGTCCCACGACGGACTCAACGTGCGCTTCGACGAGCTCGAGAAGTTCGGGGCCAAGGTCGACAGGGCCGCCTACCGCAAGAGGCTCGAGAAGGAGCTCAAGGTCATCTGCGACATGGGCTTCCCCGGATACTTTTTGATCGTCCAAGATTTCATCAACCACGCCAAGTCTCAGGGGATCCCGGTCGGGCCGGGCCGCGGCTCAGGCGCCGGCTCCCTGGTGGCCTACGCTCTTCGTATCACGAACCTCGACCCCATCCCCCTCAAGCTGCTGTTCGAGCGGTTCCTCAACCCCGAGCGGGTCTCCATGCCCGACTTCGACATCGACTTCTGCAAAGACAGGCGCGAAGAGGTCATCGCCTATGTCGTCGAGAAGTACGGGCAGTCCCAGGTGGGCCAGATCGCCACCTTCCACCAGCTCAAGAGCCGGTC
>JAABTR010000632.1 GCA_011389755.1 Deltaproteobacteria bacterium
ATCGCCTATGTCGTCGAGAAGTACGGGCAGTCCCAGGTGGGCCAGATCGCCACCTTCCACCAGCTCAAGAGCCGGTCGGTGGTGCGCGACGTGGGGCGGGTCATGGGCCTTGCCTACATGGACGTCGACAAGATCGCCAAGCTCGTGCCCGAAGGGCCCAAGGTCAGCCTGGCGAGCGCGCTGGAGACCGAAGACAGGCTCAAAGACGCCCGCAGGAACGATCACCGGATCGACGAGCTGCTCACCTACGCGGAGCGCCTCGAAAACCTGAACCGCCACGCGGGCATGCACGCCGCCGGCGTCGTTATCGGCAACAAGCCTCTGTGGCACTACGTCCCGGTCTTCAAAAGCGGCGACGACGAGGTCACCCAGCTGGTCAGCCAGTTCGACATGAAATTCGTCGAGCAGTGCGGCCTCGTCAAATTCGACTTCCTCGGGCTCAAGACGCTCACGGTCATCGACAACGCCGTCAAGCTCATCAACAAACGCCCCGACCGCAGCGAAGAGCTGAACATCGACCATATCCCCCTCGACGATCCCCAGGTCTACAGGCTCATCGCCACGGGAAACACCTGGGGCGTCTTCCAGCTCGAGTCCAAGGGATTCCAGGAGCTCCTCAAGAAGCTGGTCCCCGACTGCTTCGAAGACATCGTCGCCGCGGTCGCCCTGTACCGCCCCGGCCCCCTCGAGGGCGGGATGGTGGACCAGTTCATCGAGTGCAAACACGGCCGCCAGGAGATCTCCTACCCCCACGCGTGGCTCGAAGACATCCTCAAGGAGACCTATGGGGTCATCGTCTACCAGGAGCAGGTCATGCAGGCCGCGCAGATCCTCGCGGGCTTCACCCTGGGCGGCGCCGATATCATGCGCCGCGCCATGGGCAAGAAGAAAGTCGAGGAGATGGCCAAGGAGCGGCTCAAGTTCGTAGCCGGGGCCGAAAAAAACGGCATCAGCCCCGACAAGTCCTCCGAGATCTTCGACCTGATCGACAAGTTCGCGGGCTACGGCTTCAACAAGAGCCACTCGGCGGCCTACGCCCTGGTCACCTACCAGACCGCCTGGCTCAAAACCCACTACCCGGTGGAGTTCGAAGCCGCCTTGCTGACCTGCGACCGAGAGGACACCGACAAGGTCTCCCGCTACATCCGGCTCGGCCGGGAGTCGGGGGTCAGCGTGTTGCCTCCGGACATCAACCGCTCAGCCAGGGAGTTCAGCGTCATCTATCCCGATGACGGCGCGATCCCCAAAATCCTGTTCGGCCTGGGCGCCATCAAGGGCGTGGGGGGCGCCGCCCTCAACGTTATCGTCGAAGCGCGCCAGGAGGGCCCCTTCAACGAAATCTTCGACTTCACGAGCCGTGTCGACTTGGGCAAAGTCAACAAGTCGGTGATGGAATCACTCATCAAAGCAGGCGCCTACGACAGCACGGTCGATACGGCCTCGGTCAATCGCGGCCAAATATTCAACACACTCGAACGAGCCGTCGAACGGGGCCGCTCCGCGCAAAGAGACCGCCAGAGCGGCCAAATAAGCCTGTTCGGGGCCGTCGCGGCCCAAACGGGCGGCGGCGAAGACAGCACCCCCGGTTTTGGCTCGGACGTGGACTACTCCGACGCGCCGAGCTGGGACGAGCGGACTCTGCTCGCAAACGAGAAGGCGTCTTTGGGCTTCTACATGTCCGGGCACCCCATGTCCCGCTACGCCGAAGAGGCGCATCGGCTCGCCACCTGCTCGGTGGAGGCGGTGGCGCGGCAAAGGCCGAATGAGAAGGTCACCCTGGCGGGCATGGTCATGGACTACGGCGAACGCACCACAAAGTCCGGCAAGAGGCTGGGCATCTTCGCCCTCGAGGATCTCACAGGGCGCGTGGAGTGCGTGGCGTATTCCGACGCTCTCAAAACCCACGCCGATCTCCTCACAGCGGACGAACCGATCTTTTTGACCGGATCTGTGCGCGTCGATCAGCGAGGAGACGAAGAGACCCGCAGCGTCATCCTGCGGGAGGCCGTCTTGTTGCAAGACGTGCGCAGCAACAGGACCAAGGAGGTCCACGTCCACCTGGACGGCGCTTTATTCTCAAAAGAGGGCCTGTCCCAGCTGCGCGGTGTGCTGGAACGCCACCCCGGGCGCTGCGACGCCTTTATTCAAATCCTGATCCCCCGAAGATTCACCACCACCATTTCGTTGCCTGAACGATTCCGGGTGGCCCCGACCGACGAGCTCATCACCGACGTCAGCGAAATCAGCGGGGCCGAAGTGAGATTCGCGTGACCCACCGGGCGCACACGGGTCTGACGGGTGCGGTCGCGCTCGCGTTTTTCCTCGCCGCGCGCTTTTGTTCGGCAGGCGGCGCGCCGACCGATGAAGCCGGTCGACAGCTCGGCCCGGAACGCTCGGCACCGGTCTTGCCGCCCCCCCGCCGCGTCGCGGCCTCTTTGACGGCGCACGGCGCCTACATCCCCCAGGTGGGGAACCTGTCGAGCGGCCGCACCGGCGCTTTCGGCGGGAGACTGACCTATAGCTTCGCCTTCACGGAAAAAATCGGCCTGTTCGGGATGCACTCTTGGGCCACGTACCTGTGGTCGAATATCGGCCTCTTGACCTTCGGCCACGAGGTGGGGGTCCGCTTTCTGCCGCGACCTGGCACCGGGGTCGAGCTCGCCTACCTCACCCACAGGGCGGATCACCAATGGATCGGCAACAACCACGTCGCCCTGGGGGGCGTGATCGACCAAGGACTCGAGCTCGCCGCCGGGCAAGATTTCCCAGCCCTGCCGGGCCTCCTCTTCCGACTGGACCTGCGAGGCCGCTACTTCTTCGGCCCGAGAGACCACGACGGCTCCCACGGGTACGCCTCCCAGCAGCTGGCGGGCGGCGCCGGCGCCGGGGCCTTGATACGCCCGATCCCCGGCCACGAGCTGCTGGTCAGCGCACAGTGCGTGGGCGTCTACCGGTTCGAGCCGCGCGAGGGCGTGGAGGACCGCACCGTCAATCTCTTCGGCCTCTTGCGCTGGCGATCCCACCTGACCGAAAAGCTCGGCCTCGAGGCCGGGGTCCG